>JAEWYV010000202.1 GCA_023458615.1 Bacillota bacterium | reverse complement strand
GAGTCGCGTGGTGCGTGGAGAGGAAAAACTGCCGGAGTTTCATCGCCCGGCGTTTCTTGGCGGGGCGAAAAATGCGGCTTTTGCCGGAACTGCGACACACACGGCGATGCAGTATCTTCCGCTTGTGCCACAGCAGAGCGCGGAGGCGATTGCAGACTATCTAACGCACCTTGCCGAAAGCGGGCGGATCACGCCGGAACAAGCGGCGGCCGCGGACGTGGAGGCGATTGGCTGGTTTACGCAGGAACCGCTGTTTCTGCGTATGAAAAACGCCGAGCGTTTGGAACGTGAAGTATCGTTCTCGTATCCGATGGACGCGGAGCAGCTTTTCGGCATAGCTGCCGAGGAGACGGTGCTCCTGCAAGGTGTTCTGGATGTATGTTTTCTGGAAGACGGCATGTGGATCATTGTGGACTACAAAACCGACCGAGTACGCCCGGGCGAGGACACTCCAGAAGCGGCGGCGCGGCACACCGAGCAGCTCAGGCTCTATGCACTCGCCCTGGAATCCATCACGGGGCGTCATGTAAAGGAGGCATTTGTGGTGCTCTTGAGCCATCGCGCCTCGGTTCGTGTTTTGTGATAAATTCACGAAGAGATCAAAAGCGTACACTTGCTTTTCGAAAAACATCGTGATACGATATGCGCATCCGAAAAATGCATTTGAGGATACTGAAAGTTAAATATTAGCTTCGGGGCGGGGTGCAATTCCCCACCGGCGGTGAAGCGGCACATGGTTGCCGACAAGCCCGCGAGCCGCGCAAGCGGTCGAAACGGTATCAATCCGTTGCCGACGGTAAACGGCGGAGACCATCTCCGCAGAAGTCCGGATGAGAGAAGCAAATGCCATATTTTGGCTTTGTATATGCCCCGCGATTGTATCGCGGGGCTTTTTGAATCAGGAGGAACAAACGAATATGAAACAGAAACTTTATATCGACCGTATGGTAAAGCTCGGCATGCTCACCGCGCTGTCCATCATCCTCGTTTACGCCATCCATTTTCCGATTTTTCCAGCCGCGACCTATCTGGAATATGATATGGCGGATGTGCCGATTCTGATCGGAACGTTTTTGTTCGGGCCATGGTGGGGACTTGCGCTGACGGCGGTGGTGAGCCTTCTCCAGTGGCTGCTTGTTTCGCCGCAGAGCCTTTGGGTTGGCGCGGTGATGCACTTTTTTGCGACAGGATCTTATGTGGTCGCGGCAGGATTGATCTATCGAAACCATAAAACACGCTCTTCCGCGCTGTTTGGAATGGCGCTCGGTGCAGTGTTGCAAACACTGATGATGGTTCCGATGAACTTGATCTTTACAGTGCATTTCTTTGGTGTGCCGAAGGAAACAGTCATCGCGCTTTTGCCAACGGTCATCATTCCGTTTAACGCAATCAAGACGGTGGCAAATTCAATTTTGACATTCCTGCTCTATAAGCGCGTGGCAAAGCTTTTCGAAAAGAGACTGATTCAGCCGAAGAAGGAAGCGCTGGAAGAATAGCATACAATTTTCTGTGAAAAATGTTGGAATACCACTTGACGAAGCGAAAGTTTTGTTTTAGTATAATAACAGTAATTGTTACTATCTAGTAATTTAAGTTTACGGTTGCTTGAAACGGAGGAACATTGCCCATGCGTTATTCGCACCAGAGGGAGCGCATTTTTCGCGCGGTTTCAGAGAGATGCGACCATCCGACGGCAAACATGGTCTATGAACAGCTCAAGCTGGAGATGCCCAGATTAAGCCTTGGGACAGTCTATCGCAATCTCAACCAACTGGCGGATGCGGGCAGGCTCAAAAAGATTCCCCTTGCGGATGGCAGCTGCCGGTTTGATAAAACCAAGGAATCGCATTCTCACATCGTATGCGACGAATGCGGCGCGGTTGCGGATGTTTTTCTGCCGTCGTTTGCCTCGTTTGAGCAGACCATTGCAGCGGAGACGGGCTATGAACTCCGCTCATACGACGTGGTGCTCCGTGGCGTTTGCGAAAAGTGCCAGCAAAACCAAAAACAGGTTGGCTGAGTCGGCGATTGGCGGGATCATTTCATACGTTTATCCAAAGGGCACATGCCCAGATAAAGCACTGATGATAAATATAGGAGGATGTAGAACATGGAACTCAAAGGAAGCAAAACCGAAAAGAACCTTCAGGACGCATTTGCAGGCGAATCGCAGGCAAGAAACAAGTATACCTATTTTGCATCGGTCGCAAAAAAAGCTGGCTATGAGCAAATTTCTGCTATCTTTGCGGAGACGGCAGAGAACGAGAAAGAGCACGCGAAGCTCTGGTTCAAGGCGCTGCATGGCGGCGAGCTGCCCAATGTTGAAGAAGCGCTGAAGATGGCCGCCGAAGGCGAGCACTATGAGTGGACTGACATGTATAAGCGCATGTCTGAAGAAGCAAAGGCGGAAGGCTTTGACAAGCTTGCCTATCAGTTCGCGGCGGTTGCCGAAATTGAGAAGAGCCATGAAGACCGCTATAACAAGCTCGCCAAGAACATCAAGGACAGCATGGTCTTTGAACGCGATGGCAAGGTCGTCTGGCAGTGCCGCAACTGCGGTTATCTCTATGAGGGCACCAAGGCACCGGAACTTTGCCCGGTCTGCGCGCACCCCAAGGCGTTCTTTGAACTGCGCATGGTCAACTATTAATCCTTTATTCAGGATTGACCACGGCGTGGGGAGAAATGTCACGTTGCGGTCAATAAAAGCAAACTCACTTGCTGATTGATACGGGGCGGCGGTTCGCGTTTTGCGAACCGCCGCTTTGTCTCAAAATTAAGTGTAACGTAATAACGAAAAAGGGCTGGAAAACGGATCGGGGAGTGATTAAAATAGTTGTTGTTAGCACTCTCGCTCGTCTGATGCTAAAAGTTCACAATGGGTTGAACGTGCTGTTACAATATGCCGTGTTGCACGTTTGCAATGGCAGAATAATGCCGCTATACTGAATTTACGATCATAGGGATAGGCTAGCACTAACCCTATGTGGAAGACAAAAACACAGACCACACACAAAATGGATAATCACGGGGGAAGAACATCCGATCACCCCCGGATGGAGGTGAAACAGAATGGATCTGCATGGAATCGTCACGCTGCCCGTCATCCCGCTGCGCGGGATTGCGGTGCTGCCAAACGAGGTGATGCATTGCGATATTGGGCGAAAGAAAACGCTCTCCGCGATGGAGCAGGCACTCTCAGAGGAAGGCTATGCGCTGTTTGTTGCGCAAAAGAACGCGAAGGTTGTGGATGTTGCGCCGGAGGATCTCTATCCCGTCGGCACCATTTGCCGCATTCGGCAGGTGTTCCGCATTCAAAACGACACGGTTCACCTTCTGGTGACCGGTGTTGCGCGCGCTAGAATTGCGCATGTCATCTCGGAAAACCCGCATTACACTGCGCAGGTGGAGGTGCTGGAGGATACCGAGCTGGATGAATTTACTACGGAGGCACTCCGCCGTCGCCTGAGCGAGGGCTTTACCGAGCATGCTGGGCAGAGGGATCGCCTGACGCAGGACCAAAAGGATGCGGTGCTGGCTACAGTGTCCCTCTCCGAACTCACGGATGCGATCGCCCAGCATGTGGTAACCAAGATTGAGGACAAGCAGAAGCTCATTGAGCAGACCGACCTCGTCTCCCGCGCGGCAAACTTGCTAGGTATTATCGAAAACGAACTGATGGTAATGCAGGTGGATCGCCGTATCGCGGGCAAGATCAAAGCCGCTGTTGAACGCAACCAGAAAGAGTTTGTGCTCAGGGAGCAGTTAAAGGCCGTTCAGGAGGAACTGGGCGAAGGCGAAGACGACCTGCTGGATACCTATCGCGAACGCGCGGAGGAGAAGAATCTGCCGCCGGAGGTGCGAAAGGCACTCAATAAGCAACTGGATCGCTATGCCTCCCTGCCCAACGGTTCCCACGAGGCGCCAATGGCGCAGGCGTATATCGAGTTGATTCTCGATCTGCCCTGGGTGGAGGAAACGGTGGATAACCTAGACCTCGCCCATGCACGGCAAATTTTGGACCGTGACCACTTCGGCATGGATAAAGTGAAGACCCGCATTATCGAGACGCTCGCGGTGCAGCGCTTGACCAACAATCCGCAGGGGCAGATCCTCTGCCTCGTCGGCCCTCCGGGCGTCGGTAAAACGTCCATCGTGCGCGGTATTGCGGAGGCGATGGGGCGAAAGTTCGTCCGCATGAGCCTCGGCGGCGTGCATGACGAAGCAGAGATTCGCGGACACCGACGCACCTATATCGGCGCACAGCCGGGTCGTGTGATCGAGGCGATGCGCAAGTCCGGTTCCATCAACCCCGTGCTGCTGTTTGACGAGATCGACAAGCTCGGCAAGGACATGCGGGGCGACCCGTCCAGCGCCATGCTGGAGGTGCTGGACAGCGCACAGAACTTTGCGTTTACAGACCACTTCCTAGAATTGCCGTATGATTTGAGCAAGGCGATGATGATCACAACCGCGAACGACGCGAGCTCAATCCCGCGCCCGTTGCTGGATCGTATGGAGCTCATCGAGGTGCCGAGCTATCTCTTTGATGAGAAGGTCGAAATTGCGCGCTGCCACCTGCTGCCAAAGCAGATGGAGAAGCACGGACTGAAGAAGACGAACCTGAGAATCTCCGACGCAGCTATTGGCATCCTCATTGGCGGTTATACCCGCGAAGCGGGGGTCCGCGAACTCGAACGTGTGATTGCAGCCGTTTGCCGCAAGGCCGCCTGCGATCTGGCCGAGGGTAAGGCGCGCATTACGCTTACCGAAGCGCGTATTACCGAATGGCTCGGGCCGCAGAAGTTTAAAAAGAGCGAGCCGCTTCGCCCCGATACAGTCGGCGTGGTAACAGGTCTTGCCTGGACGAGCGTCGGCGGCGAAACGCTGGAGGTGGAGAGCGCGGCGGTGCCCGGCAAAGGCATCCTGCAACTCACGGGTCAGTTGGGCGATGTGATGCAGGAGTCCGCCAAGGCGGCGATGACCTATGTTCGCGCAAACACCGCGCGCTTTGGCATCGATCCGGCGTTCCTTGAAACGCTGGATGTCCACATCCATGTGCCGGAGGGTGCGGTACCGAAGGATGGCCCCTCCGCGGGTGTTGCGATGGCGACGGCGCTGGTCTCCGCGCTCACGGGAATTCCCGTTAAGAGCTCGGTTGCCATGACAGGCGAGGTCACGCTGCGCGGGCGTGTGCTGCCAATTGGCGGCTTGCGTGAGAAGTTGCTTGCAGCCGTTCGCGCAGGGGTGGATCGCGTTGTGCTGCCGAAGGCCAACCGCGAGGATCTCTACGACGTTCCTGCGGATATCAAGGGCGCACTCAAGATTGACTATGCCGAAACGGTGGATGATGTGCTGGGCGTTGCGCTCACCATGCATCCGCATGGCAAGGAGCCAATGATCAATCTGCCCGGTCTGGAGATCACACATGAAGCAGTTCGCCATTAATCAGGCGTCATTTGTCACAAGCGTTGGGCAGGGTCAAAAATACCCTGCCCCGCTTGCGTGTGAAATTGCCGTGGTTGGCCGAAGCAATGTTGGCAAAAGCAGCCTTATCAACTGCCTGACCAACAACAATAAACTCGCAAAAACCTCGCAAACGCCCGGAAAAACGCGTTTGATCAACTACTTTTTGATGAACAATGCATTCTATCTAGTCGACCTGCCGGGCTATGGCTTTGCCAAGCGGAGTAAGGATGAGCAGACGGAGTGGGGCGATTTGATCGGGAGTTATATGGCGAGCGGGCGCCCCAAGCATCTGCTGCTATTGGTGGACATTCGGCATGAACCATCGCCGGAGGATCGGCAGATGTTTCAATGGACGCTACACGCGGGTGTTCCGTTTACCATCGTCGCGACCAAGGCGGATAAACTCAGCAAATCCCAACGAGCGGTTGCAGCGAACAAGGCTGCGAAGCTGTTGGGCGCTCCCGCGTTTGCCGTGCCTTTTTCCGCAGAGGAAAAAATCGGCAAGGACGCGCTGACAGAGCGCATCGGTCAGATTTTTGAGGACGCCGCCGAACAGGCGGAGCGTGCGGCGAAAACGCAGGCGCTTTTTGCAGAGGCAGAGGCGCTGTTTGCCGCCCAGGAAGAGGCAGCCGATCCACACGAATAAAATCGGTGCATAACCGTATACTGCCACCGGAAAAAGCCAGATTGGCGGGCATATTTTTACAAAATGAACTTTTCCTTGACATGCATAAAAATCTTTAGCATAATACCAAGCGTAACGTTAGGAATCGAAGGCAGGACAAAGAATTATGGCATTGCATAAGTGCCCAAAGTGTGAGCTCAATTACATTCGCGAAGGCGAAGATTATTGCGAGGTCTGCAAGCGGGAAATGAAACGTGCCCAGGCACGCGGACATCAGGCAGAAGAAGAAAACGAGGATGACGAAGTCGTCCTGTGTTCCGAGTGCGGCGAAGCGCCCGTAGTGCGTGGCGGCGACCTCTGCATCTCCTGCCTCAAAGAGAAAAAACGGCAGGTGGAGTTGGAGAACGCAGCTACCGTTCCGACGGAGGACGATGAGTTTGACGACGAAGAACTTCTGGAGAGCGACGAGGAGATCGACGCCGAAGAGGAGTAACGAAAGAGATAACCCGATTTGAGCGGGGAGAGGAGCGGTTGGATGCAGATTTACGCCATTGCGGACTTGCATCTTTCGCTCACCGCAGAAAAACCAATGGACGTGTTTGGTGAAGCCTGGCGCGGACATGCGGAAAAGTTGGAGCGGAACTGGCGCGAGACGGTCAAGGATGAGGATCTTGTGCTGATTCCCGGCGATATCAGTTGGGCAATGCAGCTACAGGCCGCATTGCCCGATCTTTCGTTTATCGGTGCGTTACCGGGCAAAAAGATTCTGCTCAAGGGAAATCATGACTATTGGTGGAGCGCCATCGGGCGCGTGAGAGCCTCGCTGCCCACTGATATGCGTGCGCTGCAGAATGATTCCATCGTAGAGGCGGGTATTGGCATCTGCGGAAGCCGTGGCTGGCTCTGTCCGGGCAGTTCCAATTTTTCACAGGACGACGAGAAGATCTACCTGCGTGAGCTGGATCGCCTTTCGCTCTCGCTCCAATCCCTGCCGCAGGTGGAAACCAAGATTGCAATGCTGCATTTTCCGCCGTTTTCGGATAAAGATCGCGGGAGCGGGTTTACCGAACGGTTGGAAGCAGCCGGGGTAAAGATTGCCGTTTATGGGCATCTGCATGGCGAGGCAAACCGGTATGCCTTCGAGGGTGAAAAAAACGGGGTTTACTACCACTGTGTAGCGGCTGATAAGCTGGATTTTACGCCGAAAAGGATCTACTAGATAATAAAATAGATGACAGCAAAACACCCGCCATTCTGAACTGAACCCCGAGAAACGGACATTGAGAAAAAGCACCTCCTGGAAGTGGTAAGATAATCTGGACACCAAGATAAGAGTAAATGAAAGGTGGTCAGATTAAAGTGAAGAGAGCAGCCTACGACAAGCAATACAAGATGGCAGCGGTTAAGCACGCTCAAAGTGTTTCTCGGCCTATCAAAGACGTTGCACGAGAACTGGACATCAGTGGGACAACTCTACGTCGCTGGATCAACGAATACGA
>JAEWYV010000201.1 GCA_023458615.1 Bacillota bacterium | reverse complement strand
AGCGCGCCTGTGCGTACGGGCAAGGCATACGCATGCTGCGCCAGGACCCTTGGGAAATGCTCATCAGTTTTATCATCTCTCAGCGCAAGAATATCCCCGCGATACAGTTCTGCATCGAGGCGCTCGCTGAACGCTACGGGGACTTGCTGGAGGTAACAGGGGAGAAGCGGCACTATTCATTTCCTTCTGCACCGCGTCTCGCTGCGTTGAGCGAGTGGGAGTTTCTGGCTTGCTCACTGGGCTACCGCGCGAAGTATGTATTAGCGGCGGCGCGGATGGTTGCCTCAGGCGCGCTGGATCTGGACGCGATTGCCGCTTTGCCGGACGAGGCTCTCTTTTCGGCGCTGCTCGCCTTACCCGGCGTTGGGGAAAAGGTTGCCAATTGCGTTATGCTATTTGGCTACCACAGACTCTCGCGCTTTCCGCGAGATGTCTGGATTATCCGCGTGGAGGAGCGGGAATACGATGGTGCGTTTCCAACGGAGCGCTATCCATTCGATGCGGGGGCATTGCAACAATACATCTTTTACTATGCGCGGAGCGCGGATTACGCCGCGGAAAGCACGAAGTTGCTTTCTGAGTAAAACTTGTGAAAATTGGCGCAAAAAGTCGCGTGAATACGCCAATTGTCCCTACATTTCATCTTGACGTGAATGCAGGGGTTTGATACTGTGAGGGTGTCGAAGGGCACTTTTGATATGGACGCCCGTTGACCGATAGCGCGCATTTGTGTGTTTGAGCAAGCCGCGCTTGGCTGTAGAGAACATCCTCCGCATCAATGCGGAGGATGTTCTCTTTTACTTCAAAACCATATTACGGTGAAGTGAAGGATGAAAAAATCACGATATGCGTGTTGAAGCGTTCAATTGTGAATTTTGCGGGTCGATCGTGAAGCGGATGGCCTTTGATAGAATGCAAGAAATACTTCAGAAATATTCAATATAATGGTGAAAAATCTCCGGTTGATTGAGAAAACGAAAAAAAAGGAAACAAACTGAAAGTCACGCGTATAAAAAATGCAAAATAATTGTAATAAAATAAGCATTTACTGTTCCAAATGCATATGTTATGATATAAAAGACCAAATTTGGTACATATCTGATTCACATTCGTTTCACGAAAGGCGGAAGTTATGGACGCAATTTTTCAAAACTTTTCGAATCTGACATGGCAGCAGGTCGTCATGTGGGTCATCGGTGGCACACTGATCTATCTTGCAATCAAGAAAGAGATGGAGCCTTCGCTGCTTCTCCCGATGGGCTTTGGCGCAATTCTTGTCAACATCCCGATGTCTGGCGCAATCACGCAGATCATCGACGGTGCAAAAGAGATTGGCGTACTGAACGTCCTCTTCGACGGTGGTATTGCAAACGAGCTCTTCCCGCTGCTGCTGTTCATCGGCATCGGCGCGATGATCGACTTTGAGCCGCTGCTCACCAACCCGAAGCTCATGCTCTTCGGCGCGGCGGCGCAGTTCGGCATCTTCTTTACCCTCTTTGGTGCGTCCCTGTTGGGCTTCCCGCTCAAAGATGCGGCCTCCATCGCCATCATCGGCGCGGCGGACGGCCCGACCTCCATCTTCGTAGCCAACTATTTACATTCGAATTATTTAGGGCCGATCATCATAGCGGCTTACTCCTATATGGCGCTGGTGCCAATTGTCCAGCCGCCGATCATTAAACTGCTCACCACGAAAAAAGAACGCCGTATCCGCATGGAATACACCGGCAACAGCGTCAACCAGACGACGAAGATCCTTTTCCCGATCATCGTCACCGTCATTGCTGGCATCTTTGCGCCGCGTTCCGTGGCTCTCGTTGGATTCCTGATGTTCGGCAACCTCATTCGTGAGTGCGGCGTGTTGGGCGGTCTTTCTGACACCGCGCAGAAGGTGCTGGCAAACCTCATCACCCTGATGCTGGGCCTCACCGTTGCGGCCAACATGCAGGCAGAGTCCTTCCTGACGCTGCGCACGCTCATGATCCTCGGCCTCGGCCTTGTCGCGTTCATCTTTGACACGGCGGGCGGCGTGCTCTTTGGCAAGCTGATCAACCTCTTCACGAAGAAGAAGGTAAACCCGATGATCGGTGCGGCGGGTATCTCCGCCTTCCCGATGGCCTCCCGCGTGGTGCATAAGATGGGCCTTGCGGAAGACAACCAGAACCACCTGCTCATGCATGCAGCTGGCGCAAACGTTGCCGGACAGATTGCCTCTGTCATCGCGGGCGGCGTTCTGCTCAGCCTCATCGTGAAGTAAAAGAGAGGAGATACATATGAATCTCGAAGCTGTAGCGCCCATTTCCGACACACTGAGCGTTCTCGGGCTCGGCATGCTGGGCATCTTCATCGTAACTGCCTCGATTATTATCGTCATTACTTTGCTCAACCTTTTGACCGCCCCCGTTAAAAAACGGAAGCGTTCCGGTGGAGAAGCGTAAGCTTCGCCATCGACACTCATAAGACCGCATCTGATGCGGAGAATTAAAGGGAGATAGTACTATGGAAAACCTCATTCTGTACGGGTCCATTCTCGTCGCTCTCCTGGCGTTCGCGTTTGCTGCATGGCTCTACCTCTGGGTCAAGCGTCAACCTTGCGAAAACCAGAAGATCATCAAGGCAACCGGCCTCATCCGTGCCGGCGCGCGCACCTTCCTTCGCAAGGAATATGGCGTGCTTGCCAGATTTGCCGGCGTCGCAGCCGTGCTCATCTTCGTCTTCTTACCCAAGCCGATCTGGCAGGGCGAAATCGTCCACAACATCTGGATGGTCGTTGCCTATCTCTTCGGCACCATCTTCTCCGCAATCGCGGGCAAGATCGGTCTTGAAGTTGCCACCATCGCAAACGGTCGCAGCGCAGAAGCCGCCAAGAAGGGCATCGCTCCTTCCTTTATGGCGGGATTCCGCGGCGGCGCCGTCATGGGCATGGCGGTTGTCGGCGCGAGCCTCCTCGGCGTAACGCTGGTCTACCTGCTCACGAAGGACGCAACTACGATCCTCGGCTTCAGCTTCGGCGCAAGCTCGCTGGCGCTGTTTGCTAAGGCTGGCGGCGGTATCTTCACGAAGACTGCCGACATCAGCGCCGACCTTGTTGGTAAGGTTGAGCTGGGCATTCCGGAAGACGATCCCCGTAACCCCGCCGTCATCGCGGACAACGTTGGTGACAACGTTGGCGACGTCGCCGGCATGGGCGCGGACCTCTTTGATTCCAACGTTGCCTCCATGGCTGCGGCGCTCGTTATGGGCAGTGCGCTTGGCGGAAACAATGTTGACATGGTGTTCACCTTTGCTGCGCTGGGCCTGCTCGCGTCCATCATCGGCGTCATGACCGCCCGCATCGGCAAGCATGGCAACCCGACCAAGGCGCTCAACTCCAGCACCTATGTCACCACGGCTGTCTACGCGGTTCTCACCGCTGGCGCAACCTATATCTTCAACTTCCCCTGGAGAATCTGGGGCGCGGCAATCGTTGGTCTCGCCGTCGGCGTGATTATCGGCCTCACCACGGACTACTTCACCGATGACTCCAAAAAGCCGGTTCACTTCGTGGCGCATGCCAGCCAGTCCGGCCCGGCGTTCACGATTCTCTCCGGTATCAGCTATGGCCTTCTGAGCGTTCTGCCCGCCATGATCGGCATCGGCATTGCGGCGCTCGCAGCCTACAAACTCTGCGCTCCTCTGGCAACCGATCCGGCGCAGGCGACGCAGTATGCGCTCTTCGGCATCTCCATGGCAGCTGTTGGCATGCTCTCCATCGTTGGCATGATCGTTAGCAACGATGCGTATGGCCCCATCGTGGACAACGCGCGCGGCCTTGCTGAAATGGGCGACCTCGGCGAAGAAGTGCTCGCCATCACCGACGAACTCGACTCCGCAGGCAACACCGTCAAAGCCGTCACCAAGGGCTTCGCCATCGCAGCCGCGGGTCTCACCGTTATCGCGCTGCTCGGCGCATTCATGAGCGAAGTCAACGATGCCGCCGCCATCCTCGGCGTAGAAGGCATTCAGAACTTCGACGTGATGAACCCGATGGTATTCTTCGGTCTGCTCGTTGGTGCGGCGATTCCCGCCGTGTTCTCCGCCATGCTGATGCTCGGCGTTGACCGCAACGCACAGCGCATGGTTGCGGAAATCCACCGTCAGTTCAAGGAAATCATCGGCCTCAAAGAAGGCAAAGAAGGCGTTGAGCCGGAATACGACAAGTGCATCGAGATTGCAACCGACGGCGCTCTGAAGGAGCTCGTCCCCGCAGGCCTCATGGCCATCATCGCGACCTTCGCGGTTGGCTTCATCGGCGGCGTGCAGGCTATCGGCGGCTTCCTTTGCGGCAATATCATCAGCGGTCTGCTGTTCGCGCTCTTTATGAGCAACTCCGGCGGCCTCTGGGACAATGGCAAGAAGTATGTTGAGAGCGGTCACGAAGGCGGCAAGGGCAGCGACGCGCACAAAGCGGCAGTCGTTGGCGATACCGTCGGCGATCCGTTCAAAGACACCGCGGGCCCGTCCATCAACACGCAGATCACGGTTGTGTCGCTCGTCGCTTCTCTGATGAGCACGCTCTTCCTCACGCTGCACATCTTCTAAGAATCATACGCACGGCGTATTAAGAGAGGCGACCCGTTTGGGTCGCCTCTCTTTTGTGATGATTCTGTTTACGTGTTTGTGCCGGCTAACAGGATCGGTAAATGGGACTAGATCATCAAATCGAAAAGCGTTTCGAACTCCGTATGATATTCTAGGAACAGATCGGTCAGTACCGGGTCAAAGTGCTTTTCGCGTCCTTCCTGAATAATCTCAAGACACTTCTCATGTGGATAAGCAGGTTTATAGACGCGCTTGGAGCGCAGCGCGTCGTAGACATCGGAGAGCGCCATAATGCGGGCTGAGAGCGGGATCTGTTCACCCTTCAGCTCGGCGAGATATCCGCTACCGTCCCATTTTTCGTGATGATAACGCGTAATGTCGAGCCCCATTTGGATAAATGCGTTGTTCATATAACGCTTGTCAACACTCTTGAGCGTCTGATAACCGATTTCGACGTGCGTTTTCATAATCGCGAACTCTTCCGGCGTCAGTTTTCCGGGTTTTAGCAAGATCAAATCGGAGATGCCGACCTTGCCGATATCATGAAGCGGACTTGCGCGATAGATCGCCGTTAAATATTCATCGGTAATGAGTTTCGCATATTGGGGCAGAGCGCGTGCTTTTTCGGCAAGCAAACGGCAAAAACTAGCGGTTCGCTCAATATGCGCACCAGTTTCGTCGTCGCGCGATTCTGCGAATTTTACCAGCGCAAAGATTGTCGCCATCTGCGCTTCGGAGGTTTCCTTTACCTTTGCGGCGACCATATCCTCCAGATGCTTGCTATATTGTTCGAGCTTATCTTCGGCCTCTTTCATCGCCGTGATGTCCTGCAGTGTGCCGTAACTGCGCAGAGGGATCCCTTCGTCATTGAATTCTGTGAGAATATGGACTTGAACCCAGTGAACGGACCCGTCACGCGGTATAATCCGATAGCGCGTCGACCAAGACTCTTTGCGGTTTCGCATATCGAGTAAAATCTGCTGTACCTGAGCCCGATCATCAGGATGAATGAAAGAAAGGAAAATATCAATGGAACCGGGAGTCGATTCATCGATTTGTAGAATGTGATTGAGTGATTTCGACCAGTTCTCTTCGCCGGTCTCCATATTTACATCCCAGCGGGCCAGCTTTGCAATTCGTTGTGCTTCGTTTAGAAGACTTTCGCTAATCTCCAGTTCGCGCGCAATATCCGCATGGCTTAGAACCAAATTGCGCATCAACTCATCCTGAATCGTGCTGTCAACCAACTTAGCATAGCTTTCCAGCGCATAAATGGAAAGGGCCTCACTTTCAAGACTCAAAATATCACGATAGATTGCGCCGTCGTGCGCCGCATCCCAGCGGTTCATATTTTTTTCTCCGAAATAAGATAGTCAATTCCGACAGAATCGATTTGTCGTAGATATTGAATCACGCGTGTTACGTCTTCCCGCGTGCGGATGATGCTGCCGTGTTGCGGTGCAACGCGGTCGATCTCCAGAGACTCAATTACGCTGAGTGCGCCGCTGAGTGCCGCGTTTGAGGTCATGATTCGCCGGTGAAACTGATCGATGCCGTAGAG
>JAEWYV010000200.1 GCA_023458615.1 Bacillota bacterium | reverse complement strand
ATGAAGACCGCGCTGATTGCATATCTAAAGGAACAGGGGCACGAAGTTAAGGATTTCGGTTGCTATGACAAGAGCAGCATCGACTACCCGGACTACGCGATTCCCGTCGGCGAAGCGGTTGCGCGCGGAGAATTTGACCGCGGGATTGTCATTTGCACCACCGGCATCGGGGTTAGCATAGCAGCAAACAAGGTGCATGGCATTCGCTGCGCATTGGTAACCGATGAATACTCCGCCAAAATGACCCGCGAACACAATGATACTAACGTGCTTGCACTGGGGGCAAATGTCACCACGGTGGTGCGCGCACAGGGAATTGTTGATATCTGGCTGAGCGAACCGTATTCCCACGGGGAGCGGCATCAGCGCAGAATCGATAAAATATCCGGCTACGAAAAAACACACTAAGGAGGCTCACCTATGTCTAAAGTAACTTCTATCGATCATCCCCTGGTACAACACAAACTATCACTCCTGCGCGATAAGGACACCGGCTGCAAGGCGTTTCGCGAATTGGTTTATGAGCTTGCAATGCTTATGGCCTATGAAGTAACGCGCGATCTGCCCCTGCGCGAAATTGAAATTGAAACCCCGATCTGCAAAACAACCGTGCAAACGCTCGCAAACGAGAAGATTGCGGTGATTCCGATTCTCCGCGCCGGGCTCGGCATGGCGGACGGCATCATGAGCCTGATTCCGAACGCCAAGGTAGGGCATATCGGCCTCTATCGCAATCCCGACACGCTCATGCCCACGGGATACTATTGCAAACTGCCGCAGGATATCGCAGAGCGGGAAACCATCATCGTTGACCCGATGCTTGCAACGGGCAACTCCGGCATTGAGGCGATTCATATCCTCAAGCAAAATAACGTTTCCAGCATTCGCTTTGTCTGCCTGATTGCAGCGCCGGAGGGCATTGCCGCCATGCAGAAAGCGCATCCGGACGTGGATATCTACGTTGCGCATGTGGACGAAAAACTAAATGAGCATGGCTATATTGTGCCGGGCTTAGGTGACGCGGGCGATCGTCTCTTCGGGACAAAATAGTTTAACCTTTTGAAACAAAAGCACGGGCATGCGAATGATACTCTAGCAATAGAGCATGTTCATATTGCCTGTGTTTTCTATTCTATCCGCATGTTGTGACTTGGTGCTTGAACACAATTACTTGCATGATGCATCAGGTTTTATCAAACGATAACGCAATATTGATATTGAATATTAATTCATTTTGCATAAATCTATTTCCATCCGACAATAGAATATGATAAGATCAAAGCTGTACGTAACTATAAATCGAAATAGCGGCGTCCCAATTTTGGATGATTCTTCTGGAGGATGAAGATGCGATCGGTGATTGATGAAATTGCAGCAGCGGAACAACGCGCAGAAGAAATCCGCGCGTCTGCTCTGACGCAGGCGAGGGATATGACGCAGCAAGCGCGTGAAGAAGCGAAGCAGGCGCTTGACAAGCTTGAGAGTACCGAACGCGAAGCGGCGCTTGCTTGTCTGGAGCGCGCTCGGAAAGAGGGCGAAACCGTGTCTGCAACCATGATGAACGCTCTGGAGCAGGAAGCAGACGCAATATGCGCGCGCGCAATAGAGAAACTCCCCGATGCGGTATCCTATCTTTTAAATAAGGTGACAAAAACGGCATGATCGTTTCGATGAAGCGAATCACTCTCGTTGCGCATAAGGCCGACGAAGCAAATATTCTCAGCGCGCTGCAAGCGACGAACGCGGTCGAAGTAATTCCCTGCGAAGGGGAGTCTTCATCCGGCGTTATGTTGGAGCGCGCGTCTTCGCGCCTGCAAACCCTCTCCGATGCGCTGAAAACCATCCGTCCGTTTGCGCAAAAGAAGAGCATCTTTGCAGCGGCTCCAGAGGTTTGTGCATCCGATATCGTGCAATCGCTGCCGGAAGCACTCTCACTCTCCGAGCATTTAGGCGTTCTTTCGCGCGAACTTTCTGCGACAAAAAGCGAGATAGAAAAAAACGAAGCGTTCATTGAATCACTTCGACCCTGGCAGTCATTTCCGGCGGATATGCAGTCGTATTCCGTCAGCAAACATGTAAAGTATTTTACCGGTGTGATCGCCGCTTCCGATGTTGAGAAGCTATCTGCGATCGATGCAACAGCGGAGTACCAGCTGTTTTCCGAGGGGATTGAGCGCGCTTGTGTTGTTGCCTGCCCGCTAGAAGAGGCAAAGAGCGTTGCAAACTTTTTAAAATCGTTGGGATGGACCGATTATGTGTTCCCCAAATTTGGCGGAACGCCTGCAGAAGCAATGGTGGAGCTCAACGAAAAAAATCGCACACTCACGGCTAAAAAGGTGGAGCTGGAAACCGCGCTTGGCGAGGCAGCAACCGGCAAAAATGATTTGGTTGAACGCGCCTATGATGCTGCCGCCATTGAGCGGGATCGAGCGCGCGCGGCAACGGAATTGGCACGATCCAGCGCGACTTTCCAGTTAGAAGGGTGGATTCCGGCGGATCAGCAGACAGCGATTGAGGCAGCTGTTTCGTCCATTACGGATGCATATTATCTAGATGTGCGTGATCCGGAAGAAGGGGAGACGCCGCCCTCCTATGTAGAAAACAATCGGTTTGTCAGCCCATTTGAACAGGTGACGAATCTCTATTCGCGTCCCGATCCGAAGGGACTAGATGCAACGCCGTATATGACGCCGTTCTATGTGCTCCTGTTTGGAATGATGCTGAGCGACACAGGCTATGGTCTAGTGCTCTCGCTTCTTTGCTTCTTGTTTTTAAAACTAAAGAAACCAACAGGTGGAACCGCGGGCTTCGCGCGCGTACTCTTCTGGGGCGGGCTTTCGACGGTGATCTGGGGCGTGCTAATCGGTACATTCTTCGGTATGGACTTCGATGTTCTCTTTAATACGACCGATAAGTTCCCGTTGATTCTTGACCCGATGACGGACCCTATCGGCATGTTGATCATCTGCTTTGGATTGGGATTCCTGCATATCCTGTTTGGTCTTGGGCTCAAGATGAAGATCGCGTTTTCCCGCGGGGACTGGCAGACCGCGATCCTTGATACGCTATCCTGGATTTTTGTACTTGTCGGTCTTGTGACCTTTGGCGTTGGCTCCGCCGTAGCAGGCGTGCCAAAGCTGATTGGCACGATCGGCGTCTATATGGCGATTCTCGGTGCGGCGACGCTGTTGCTCTTTAAAGGTCGAGAGTCGAAAAATCCGGTTGGCAGAACGGCGCAGGGACTCTTTGAACTCTACCAGATTTCCGGCTATCTTTCGGATATCCTGTCCTATTCACGCCTGTTTGCGCTTGGCGTTGCAACAGGCGTAATCGCGACGGTGTTCAATGACCTTTGCGGCATGCTCATGACCTCGCCCAATCTGATTCTTCGAATACTGGGTACCATCGTTGCCTGCGCATTGTTGCTGGCGCTGCACGGATTTGGTCTTGCAATCAATACGCTTGGCGCGTTTGTCCACTGTGCAAGACTTCAGTATGTCGAGTTTTTCGGCAAGTTTTATGAGGCAGGCGGCAGGGCATTTCAACCGCTGGGTTATCGAACGAAGCATGTTCGAATCGCAAACGAGACCACTACAATTTCAAATTAGCATATCACTGACATTTTAAGGAGGAACTTTTTTATGGAGATCAATTGGGGCATCGTTCTGGCGGCAGCAGCCGCGGTTCTCTCTGCCGCTCTGGCGGGTATTGGCAGCGCAATGGGCGTTGGTATGGCCGGTCAGGCCGCGGCAGGCGTGGTTTC
>JAEWYV010000199.1 GCA_023458615.1 Bacillota bacterium | reverse complement strand
AAGCTCCATTGTAATATGCAATCCTATCAACCGGAAGAAACAAAAATGCAATACAGCAAATGATCAATATGAGGTGAAAATGATGAGCAATACAGACAAAAAGCGCGCTATCGTCATCGTACTCGACAGCGTTGGTATCGGCGAACAGCCGGACGCAGCCGAATTTGGCGATGTTGGTTCCCATACACTCGGCAATATCCGCAAAGTGCGCGGAAGACTGGACATGCCAAACATGACGAGCATTGGTCTCGCCGCAATCGAAAACAGCAGGCTTGATTCACTGAACCTGACGCCAACAGGTGCTTACGGTCGTCTTGCGGAGTTGACCAAAGCGAAGGACACCACCTGCGGACACTGGGAAATGGCTGGCCTGCCGCTGAAGCAGGCGTTTAAGACGTATCCGGAAGGATTTCCAAAAGAGGTCATTCAGGAGTTTGAGGCGAAGATTGGCCGCGGCACCATCGGCAATGAGGTTGCCAGCGGAACGGAGATCATCCAGCGTCTTGGCGATGAGCATGTCAAAACCGGGAAACCCATCGTTTACACCTCTGCTGACAGCGTGTTTCAGATCGCGGCACATGAGGGCGTCATTCCTCTGCCGGAACTCTATCGCATCTGCGAAATTGCAAGAGAACTGCTCAACGACGACAACTATCTTGTTGGTCGCGTCATCGCGCGCCCGTTTGAAGGAACCAGCGGCGCCTACAAGCGCACAGAGAACCGCAAGGATTATGCCGTTGAACCGTTTACGGATACCGTGCTCGATGCGCTGGATAAGCGCGGGCTGCCCGTCGTCGGCATTGGCAAAATTGAGGATATTTTCTGCCACCGCGGTGTAACCATTGTAGACCACACCAAGAACAATCACACCGGCATTGACGCTACCATTCGGTTTCTGGAAGAGGGAACGGGCAGATTCATCTTTACCAATCTGGTGGATTTTGACATGCTCTATGGTCATCGCAACGACGTGGAAGGATATGCCTCTGCATTGGAGATGTTTGACGCGGCTCTGCCACGCATTCTCGGCGCGATGAAGGAAGGCGACATCCTCATGATTACGGCGGATCACGGTTGTGACCCGACGACACCCAGCACTGATCACTCTCGTGAGTATATCCCGCTCGTTGTGACCGGCAAACATGTGAAGGCGAACGTAAATCTCGGTACGCGAAAGACTTTTGCGGACATCGGCGCGACGGTGTTTGACTATCTCACCGGTGAAAAATGGAATGTCGGCGAGTCGTTCCTGAAGGATATTTACGAGGACTGATGCATGAATGAAGCGATTCAAAACGCCGTCGAACACCTGGCGCCAATCTGCGGGGAGAACTGCAAAATCGGTCTCATCCTTGGTTCCGGCTTGGGGGAGTATGCCGAGCGGATTCAAAACAAGCAATTTGTGAACTATAGTGAACTGCCCGGCTTTCCGCAGTCCCGTGTAGAGGGGCACAAGGGTAGGTTTGTGATTGGCGATTTGTTTGGCAAGCGCGTCATCTGCATGCAGGGCAGGTTTCATTATTACGAAGGCTATCCGCAGTCCCAACTGGCGCTGAGCATCCGCGTGATGAAAAAGCTCGGCGTGGAAAAGCTGCTATTGACCAATGCGGCCGGTGGCGTGAATCTCGATTTTTCAGCGGGCGATCTTATGCTGATCTCCGACCATATCAATTTCTCCGGCTCGCATCCGCTGATCGGGCCGAAAGATGACGACTTCGGTCCTCGCTTTCCGGATCAAACCAACGTTTACGATCGCAATCTACGCGCTGGCGTGCGAAAGGCTGCAAGCGAGGTCGGCGTTGACTTGCGCGAAGGTGTTTATATGATGTTCTCCGGGCCAACGTTTGAATCGCCTGCTGAGATCGTCTTTGCGCGTTCGGTTGGCGCAAGCGCGGTTGGTATGTCCACCGTGCCGGAGGCGATTGCCGCGTCACATTGCGGCATCCAAACCGTCGGCATTTCACTGATTACCAACATGGCAGCGGGCATTCTCGACCAACCGCTCTCCCATGAAGAGGTACAGGAGACGGCGGCTCTTGCCTCCGAAAAATTCACAAAACTGGTCGACCAGATTATCAAAAGCGTATTTTAATTACATGTGTTTTTTTGCGACCGCGTCTCTTTTGGAGCGGTCGCTTTTTCATGCATTTCACATGCAATTGTGGATTGTTTTCGTAACTTTACACAACCTGTGTGAAACTTGATCGATTTGCTTGCTTGTTGAACCGAGCTAGGCTTATAATGAAAAAAAGCGACAAGGAGGACCACAGCTTTGATTGGAGTCATCTTCGGCGAAAAAGGCACAGGAAAAACAAAGCAAATTCTCGAAATGGCAAACAAGTCCGTCCTGACGGCAAAGGGCAACACGATCTTCATTGACGACGACACAAGTTACATCTACGACCTCTCCAGAAAAGCTCGCTTCATTAACGCATCGGAATACGGCATTAGCTCCCCGAAAATGCTTTATGGATTCCTTTGCGGTCTTGCGGCGAGTGATTTTGATTTGGAGACGATTTACATCGACGGTCTCCTGAGCATCATTGGTCACGAGCTCGATAATCTGGAAGGGCTTTTCGATGACCTCAAAAAGTTCTCCCAGAAGAACACGCTCAACATTATTATGAGCATAACCGGCAGTAAGGAAACCGTTCCGGCGTATATGAAGGAATATCTGCTGTAATCATTTTGCGGCAAACTCGCGCTTGACACATCAGTTTTTTCTTATATAATCGGACGAAATACTGTAATTTATCATAAAAAAAGGAACTGAATTCACCTATGCGTTACCTGAGCACGCGAGGCGGCGATCCCGTATCTGCTGCAGAAGCGATTGTACGCGGAATTAGCCCCTCCGGCGGATTGTACGTACCTGAAGAATACCCCGAAATTGATGTTGCAGACGATGTGCGCGGCGGCTATTTGTCGACCGCGCACCGCGTCATGAAAGCCTATTTAGCCGGGACGGATTCCGCCGAATTAGAGCGGATGATTGCCGCGGCGTATCAGCGCTTTGACCATGCAGATGTGACCCCCGTCGTGAAACTCTCCGAGCGGGAGCATATCCTGGAACTATGGCATGGACCGACGATGGCGTTTAAGGATGTTGCCTTGCAGATGCTCCCGCATCTGATGTGCGATTCCCTGCGCCAGACGGGTGAGACCAAGCAGGTCTATATTCTCGTCGCTACATCGGGTGACACGGGCAAGGCCGCGTTGGAAGGGTTTCAGGATGTTGCCGGAACGCGCGTGCTGGTATTCTATCCCGAGGGCGGCGTCAGCGAGGCACAGCGCCTGCAAATGGTGACGCAAGAGGGCGGCAATGTAGACGTCTGCGCGGTGCGTGGCAATTTTGACGATGCGCAAACCGGTGTCAAGCAGATCTTCGCCTCCAAGGAGATTGCGGATGTTCTTGCGCAAAAGGGTTATCGCCTCTCCAGCGCGAACTCGATTAACTTTGGTCGGCTGCTGCCGCAGATTGTGTATTATTTCACGAGCTATGAAACGCTGCTCAGCCGCGGAGAGGTCAAGCCCGGTGAAGCGATCAACTTCTGCGTTCCGACGGGCAACTTTGGCGACATTCTGGCGGGCGAATATGCGCGGCGGATGGGACTACCGGTTCACCGGCTCATCTGCGCCTCCAACCGCAACAATGTACTCACAGACTTTTTCGAGCAGGGTGTTTATGACGAGAACCGTCCGTTCTATCAGAGCATGAGCTGCTCGATTGACATCCTGATTTCCTCCAATCTGGAGCGGTTGCTCTTTGAGCTCGCCGGACGGGACGATTCTGTCGTTCGTGAGTGGATGGGCGCGCTCAAGGAGAAGGGGATGTATGCTCTACCAAAATCGGCTCTGGACGAGCTGAAAAAGACGTTCTCCGCCGGTTGGTGCACGGAGGAGGATACGCTCGAGACAATCAAGCGTATCTATGACAAAACGGGCTATTTAATGGACCCGCATACCGCTGTTGCACAGTGCGTCTATGAGCGCTATGTGAAGCAAACGGGGGACACCACCAAAACGATACTGCTCTCCACTGCAAATCCTTACAAGTTCGCCAGCGATGTTTTGGGCGCCTTTGAGGCGGCAGGGGACGACGACTTTAAAAATGCCGATCGCCTGCACGCGCTGACTGGAGCTGCGATTCCAAAGGGAATCAGCACATTGGTTGGCAAGCCGGAACTCCATCTGGATGTTTGCAATCTGGACGAGATGCCAAAACGCGTAGTTTCACCCGTTACGGGAAAATAGAAATGAATTGCATGCCCGCAAAAAGCGTGGGCACCGAAAGAAGCGACAAATTACGAACATGAAACGACCCGATTCTTCGACGATATCGATTATCGTTTGCTTTTTCATCATAGTTGTGCTCTCGTTTTCGTTGATCTTTGTACTTGGTGAACGAAGGACAACGGAGGCAGTGGATGTTTCGCCCTTACAGGATCTTGCGCAGACCATCCGCTCACAGTATTACTTCTATGAAGACAAAAAACTGGATAACGACAAGCTGGTGGACAGTGCCATGCGCGGAATGATCACCAGCCTGGATGATCCCTATGCGCAGTACTATACGGAAGAGGAATACAACCAACTCCTGAGCGCAAATTCCGGCGATTATGTCGGCATTGGCATCAGCGTGCAGGTACCGGACGATGCTGGCAGCATGGTCATCAATGTCTATCCGGGTGGCCCTGCTGACCTTGCGGGGTTGAAAAAAGGCGACATCATCACCAAGGTGAATGGAACGGCAACGGCAAATCTCTCACTGGATGCGTTGATTGCCTGCTTTTCCGATGATGAAGAAAAGCCGGATGAAATTACCTATGTTCGCGACGGCGTGGAGAAGACCATCCGCGTGCAGCGCACAGAGGTACACATCAATCGTGTGAATTCCTCCGTGCTGGCCAACAATATTGGCTATATTCGGATCACCGAGTTTAATGGCAGCGTAGCGGATGACTTTATCTCTGCCGCAAAAGAGTTGCAGGAAAAGGGTATTCAAAACCTGATTATCGACCTTCGGGATAACCCCGGCGGCGGATTAAATGAGGTTTTGAGCGTTGCCAACACCCTCATCCCGAAAGGGAATGTCATCGTTAGCATTCGCTCCAAGAGCGGCAATGAGCGCGTTTACAAGTCCGAAGGCGAGGAACAGTTCAACATGAAGCTCGTCGTTCTGGTCAATGGCTATAGCGCCTCCGCAAGCGAACTGCTCACCGGCGCGCTTAAGGACTATAAACTGGCGACAATCGTCGGAACGCAAACATTTGGGAAGGGCATCGTACAGAGCTTTTTCCATATCAGCGAAAACGGCGGCTGGGCAAAGATGACGACGGACGCATACTATACCCCAAACAATGTTTGTATTCAGGGTGTTGGCATTTCGCCAGATATGGTTGTCGATCTGCCGGAAAAACTGAAGGATACTTCGATCGACTTGATTGATCCCGCCGAAGACACGCAGTTGCAAGCCGCTATCGGTGTTTTCGCACAGCAGGTAAGCTTGCCTGCTGCGGTCAATCGCTGAGCCAAACACAAATAGTAATGAACAACCAATAGAGAGAGAAGGAGCAAAAACATGTATCGCATTCGAGATATTTCCCTTGCGCCATCGGGTGAGCAAAAGATTGAATGGGTGCGGCGTAATATGCCGATTCTCAACGGAATTCGCGAATCGTTTGAACGCGACCTGCCATTTCATGGATTAAAGGTTGCGCTCTCGATCCATCTGGAGGCGAAAACGGCCTATCTTTGCCGCGTGCTCGCCGCCGGAGGAGCAGAGATGTATATCACCGGCAGCAATCCGCTCTCCACGCAGGACGATGTGGCAGCGGCAATTGCAGCGGGCGGTCTCAATGTGTTTGCGCTGCATGGTTGCACCATGGAAGAGTATCACGAGTGCATCGACAGTGTATTAATGGCAGAGCCGGATATCATCATTGACGATGGCGGCGATCTGGTACATACGATCCATAGCAAGTTCCCACACCTGATCGAGAAGATTCTCGGCGGTTGCGAAGAGACCACGACGGGTATCGTCCGGCTGGTTGCGATGGACAAGGCAAAGCAACTGCGTTTTCCGATGTTCGCAGTCAACAATGCGGACTGCAAGCATCTCTT
>JAEWYV010000198.1 GCA_023458615.1 Bacillota bacterium | reverse complement strand
CGCAGATGGTGCAGGTGCCCTATGCCTACGTCCCGCGGGAAGAGGCGCTGCTCTGGGCGCGACGCGGCGCAGGTTCATTTCTGCATGTAATGGGCGATGAAGCGCGTGAGATTCAATCGCTGGCGCTGCAAACGCGCCTTGGGATTCCCGTGCTGTTTGGAATTGATGCGATTCACGGTCACGGCCTGAATCCGCGCGCAACGATATTTCCCTCGCAGCTAGCCGCCGCCTGTGCCTGGAATCCGGCGCTGGTGGAAGAGATGGGCCGCGTTACCGCTCGCGAGGTCGCGGCGGACGGGCTGCACTGGACGTTTTCACCCGTGCTTTGTCTGGGTCGGGATACACGCTGGGGACGCGTCAACGAAACCTTTGGCGAAGACCCGTACCTCGCAGGTGAGCTCGGCGCGGCGATGATTCGCGGCTATCAGGGGGACGATCTTGCGGATGGTGCGCATATTCTAGCCTGCGCCAAGCATTACATCGGTTATGGTGAGGCGGTCGGCGGGCGGGACTCCTGCGACACCGAGATGACCTATCGCAAACTGCGGGAGGTCTTTTTGCCGCCGTTCGCGCGGGCGGTGGAGGAGGGGGTTGCGACCATCATGACCGCCTATGGCTCCATCGACGGGACACCGTTCACCGCAAGCGAGAAGTCGCTTCGCACAATCCTGCGGGACGAGCTGGGGTTCGACGGTTTTGTCGTTACGGACTGGGACAACGTCAACAGCCTCGTCACCAAGCAGCATGTTGCCGCCGATCTCGACGAGGCTTCGCTACTCTCCGCACGCGCAGGCAACGACATGATCATGACCACGACGGGGTTTTATGATAGCGTGATTGCGCTGGTCAACAGCGGCAAGTTGGAGGAATCTATCCTCGACGGTGCAGTGCGAAATATCCTGCGCGTCAAGATGCGCATGGGCCTTTTCGAGCGCCCGCTGGATCGCGCTCCGCAAGATGCGTTTGGCGCGCCGCCGCACCGCAAAGCTGCGCTGGAACTCGCGCAACAGAGCGTTACACTGCTGAAAAATGATGGTGTTTTGCCGCTGGGACAGGATAGAAAAAGCATCGCGCTGATCGGCGCAAATGCGGATGATATTCGCGCACAGTATGGCGACTGGACGTATTTTACCCATCCCAAACCCAAACCCCTGCATACGCCCGCGCGACCGTATGTTACCTTGCTGGAAGGCATGTGCGAGATTGCAAACGAACGCAAGATTTCGGTTACCTATGCGCGCGGATGCGGCATCTTGCCGGACGCAATGGACGACCTCGACGCAGCGTTCGATACGGCGCAAAAGGCGGATGTCATTCTATTTGCGGTCGGGGATGTGACCGAGCAAGCGGGGGAATATCGCGATCGTGCGGATATTTCGCTCTCCGGCAGGCAGGAGGAGCTGTTCCGGCGTCTCAAAGCGCTCAACAAACCCATCGTCAGCGTACTGATTTCCACTAAGCCGCTCTGCCTTGGTGCCGTTGCAGAGGAGTCCAATGCATTGATCGCCGCATTCAACGGCGGTATGTATGGTGGTCAGGCGGTTGCGGAGGCCGTTTTTGGTTTCTTTAATCCAAGTGGGAAACTGCCGATTTCCTTCCCGCGCCACAGCGGGCAGATTCCGGTCTATTATAATGCTCTGCCGGGCTGGCATGGCGGGCAATATGTAGACCTGCCTGAAACGCCTCAATTTGCGTTTGGCGAGGGGCTGTCTTATACGAGTTTTGTTTATGAAAACCTGCGAGTGTATGCAGAAGAGTTGCGCGTAGCGGTTACGCTGAAAAACACGGGCAACTGCGCTGGCAGCGAAACCGCGCAAGTCTACCTGCGCGATCTGGTCAGTAGTGTATTAACCCCGGTTAAACGTCTTGTCGCATTCCAAAGGGTATGGCTGGAGGCGGGGGAGGCAAAGGAGATTGTTTTCGCGCTCAAGCGAGAGGACTTTTCATTGATCTTGCCGGATGAACGCCGCGTGGTCGAACCGGGCACGTTTATCGTTTTTGTCGGTGGCAGCTCTAAGGCGGAGGATCAGCTTGCGGTCGAACTGACATTGGACTAATTTGGTATAACAGCCGATTCGAGACAATACAAAAGCCGGATGGTTTGGTTCAAACCATTCGGCTTTTTGCTGCGCTTCAATCCGATGTCAATATACCGTCATCGATGAGGGTGAGCATAATGGCGGCTAGCTTGGGGTCAAACTGTTTTCTCCGCTCGCGGGTCAGCTCATTTCGAATATAGTCCTCGCTCTGCCGCTCGCGGTAGGGGCGCGTGCTGTTCATGGCGTCTACAGCGTCCGCAACGCAGATGATGCGTGCCTCGATCGGAATTTCCTCGCCGACAAGCCCGCGCGGATAGCCGCGCCCGTCGTACCGTTCATGATGATACAGCGCACCCTCGGCAACCTTGTCGATAGCGGTAAAGTCCTTTAGGATGAAGCCGCCGATGGCAACGTGATCCTGAATCTGAAGATACTCCTCGTGTGTGAGCTTGCCGCACTTTTGCAGCACGGCATCCGGAACACCGATTTTTCCGATGTCGTGCAGCAGCGCAATCGTGTAGAGGTTTTGCAAACGCTCCTCTTCCCAACCCAGTCGCCGTGCGATCTCTGTAGAATAGCGCGCAACGCGCTGGGAGTGGCTTCTGGTGATGGGGTCGCGCGCATCCAAAGCGTTGCTGATGAAGAGAATGGTTTGCAGCAGCAGCCGTTCGGCACGTTCGCTTGCGTCTTTTGCAGCGTTTTCCAGCTCCAGCTTGCGCTCGCGCTCGCTACGGAGCAGGTTGGTTACGTCCTTGCAGCGAATGTAAAACGCGCGCTGTTTGCTGTCAACCAGTTCAAAATAGATGGTTTTGAGCGCGCCGCCGGGCAATTCCTGCAGTGTTCGGTAGCATCCGTTTTTGTCACAGACGCTGACAAGATACCGGTGCATATCGTCCAGAGACTGTACGGAGGACGGAAACAGAGTGGAAAAGGTTCGAACGTCGGATGGACTATTGATAAAGTCGGTCGTTTTTATCGAGTAATGTTGCTTGCCACTGGCAGAGGTTTTTCCCGAGATAATATGACAGATGTTGGATTCCAGATCGGAATAGGCGACATAGTCATATTCCTGTTCAACGGTTTTATCAACCAGCATCTCTAGGATTTTTTCGTGAGTGATATTGAACTCCTGCACTTTTAGGAAAATATCCCCGCTATCCGGCGAACGCATCATGGTAAGCCGAAGCGAGAGTGAAACGATGCCGTGTTCCGAGGAAAATGTGATGGTTTCCTCCCGCGGATAGGAACCGCTCTCAAAGTGCAGCAAGAGTCGTTCGCGGGAGAGATGACCGAGCGTGATCTGTTTGCCATCGGCGCGATCCAGCGATTGGAGAATGCACACATAGCTGTCATAGGGGGAGGTAACATTGAAATTTTTGCAGAGCAACTCGCACGATGCATTGAGCACCAGTAGATCCTTGGTCAGATTCCAAACGTGGAACCCGCGATAGCCGTTTTCATAAAATGCCAATGCGTTGCTTTCCCCGACGAACAGGGATGCATTAAATGAAGCCCGTGCGCGCCGTTTTTGATTTTCGTCGTCCTGCAACCCCGGCTGAAGCGCAAATGCGAATACATAAACTGCATAAACCGGCTCGTCCGCATACGTTGTGGTGATGACGCTGATCTCCAACTTGCGCGGAATGACCGGATCGTCAAACACAAGCGGCCCGGAATCCGCTGCATAGAAAATCTCATCGAACCGATTGGAGTCCTTTCCAAAGAAAAATTGTTGAAAGGTGACTGCGCTGTCATAGGCTTGCTTTGGGGCAATCAAACGGGCCAGCGCCTTATTGTAGTAGATCAGATGCTGATCCCTGCGCGAGACAATTGCCATCGCTCCCATGCTATCGTCGAGAAAACGACCCTTGGGGGATTCAATCTGCGAAACTGTGTGCAGCTGATGCTGAGGTGTATCGGTTAAATCCGTATAGGAGAGAAACGCGACGCGGGAGCCATCCTCCATGGTTTGATATTTTCCGACCACATGCAGGGTTCGGTAATTTTTGAATCCATGCATACGGGAACGGTAAATCACATCGTAGATGCCTTCTTTTGTAGCGAATGAGTAGCCGAGCGTTGCAAGTCGTTCCACATCATCCGGATGCACCTTGCCGAACATATCGGAGTCGAGATTTTGCATGAGTAACGCGCGACTGCAATTGGCTAGCTGACAAAACCCATCCGTTACCAGCAGTGTAACAACCTTTCCATCCACAAATTGATAGGCGGCAATTGCGTGCGGTAAACACTCTAGCGCTTTGCGGCTTTCTGGGGAGAACTCATATCGCGTTTTATGATCCATCTACTCTCTCCAATCAACCTTTTCGTAGGAGGGATGCGTTATAATACCGTGCGGATCAAACCGAAACGGTTTCATCGGTGAAGGTCCTGCAAGAGACTGCCTGGCACGTTTTTTCAAACCAATAAGCATATTATACCCGCGGTCAAGGTCACATACAAGAAGCGGATGTAGCATTTTATGTTGCGAAGAAACTATATTATCTGCTGATTGATGTAATATAACGAACAAAA
>JAEWYV010000197.1 GCA_023458615.1 Bacillota bacterium | reverse complement strand
CGGAACCATGGTTGGCTCCGTATCCATCATGCGGGATGTTACCACCCTTCGCATGCAGGAATTTGCACTCAAGACCAAAGCGGAGACCGACGGACTAACCGCTCTGCTAAACCGCGCCAGTTTTATGGAGTCACTCGAAGCGCGGCTTCGCGAAGCACGGCTGAGCGGCGAGCGCGTCTCCGTGCTGATGATGGATCTCGATAAATTCAAGGGGATCAACGACACCTATGGACACGACGACGGCGACCGCGTATTAAAGGCCGTTGCGAATGTGCTGCGGGAAGTCTTGCGTCAGCAGGATGCAATTGCGCGCATCGGCGGAGACGAGTTCGCGGCGATTCTCTCTGGCGTTGGACGGCAGGAGGCAGCGGAGATTGCCGGGCGCATCATTAATGCGGCGAACCAGAAGAAGATTTTACTGGGCAGCGGGGATGCCGTGCATCTAAAGCTCAGCATCGGAGTTTGCGACAACGAGAGTGTCACCTCCGAAGAGGATTTACTGAAATGTGCCGATAAGGCCATGTATCTTGCCAAAGGCAGAACGGGGAATTGTTGTATTGAGTGGGAATGAAATAACAAACGCGGTTTCGATTGTCCGCTGTGAAACCTATGAACCGGACGCGGTAAAGATCGCGTTACGCAATGCGCTCGCGCCAATCGGCGGACTGGACTGGGTCACGCCGGGTATGAGAATTGCGATCAAGGCAAATCTGATGATGCGCGTCAAGCCGGAGCGGGCGGCAACCGTCCACCCGCAGGTTGCAACCGCGCTGTGCGAGCTGCTCATCGAGCGCGGCGCGCAGGTTGTGCTGGGCGATAGTCCCGGCGGACCGTTTGCACTCAGCTATCTCTCCGCCGTGTATGGCGGAACGGGCATGCGTCAGATATTGGAAACGGGTGCCCAGCTCAACGAGGATTTCTCCATCGTCGAAGTGTCCAACCCCGAGGCGATTCGCGCGAAGGAGTTCCAGGCGACGGGCTACCTGCTGGAGGCAGATGCCGTCATCGACCTATGCAAGGTCAAAACCCACGGCCTGATGGCGTATACCGGCGCATGCAAAAACCTGTTTGGCGCAATACCGGGGCTGCGAAAGAGCGAATATCACTATCGCTATAATACGCATGAGATGTTTGCCGATATGCTCGTGGACATCTGCGAGTGGGTCAAACCGCGCTTGTCCATTGGCGACGCGATTATGAGCATGGAGGGCAACGGCCCATCCGGCGGAACGCCGCGACTGATGGGCGCAATCCTCGCCTCGTTTAACCCGCACGCGATGGATCTAGCAGGCGCACATCTGATGAACCTCGGTGCCGAAGATGTTCCTACGCTGAAGACGGCGCATGCGCGCGGGCTTGTCGCGGGGGATGTCTCCGAATTGACGGTGTTCGGCGATTTGGAATCGTTTGTCATACCCGATTTTCAGCTGACCCCAAGACACGATGTTAAGCTCTGGGGCAGCAAGAATACTGCGATTGCCAAGGTTCTCTCCGATATGTTTGCCAGCCGTCCAAAGGTGGGGGTTGCGCGCTGCACCGGCTGCGGAGAATGCAAAAAAGTCTGCCCTGCGTCGGCAATTACGCTGGTACGGCGGCATGCCGAGATTGACAGGAAAAAGTGCATCGCCTGCTTCTGTTGTCAGGAGTTCTGTCCTCAGGGGATTATTACAGTGCATCGTCCGCTTGTTGCACGCATGCTGAATCAACAGCCGACTAAAAAAGCAAAGTAGCCGTTCTTTCCATCTCGCTAAACGTAAACAATGCCCGCCATCACTGGCGGGCATTTGCTATGTTTGTTCGTCTATCGTTTTACCATAGTAGTTTGAGCGTGCTTGCAACCGCAAGAAAATTCTTCGCAGGCGTCATCTTCGGCACCTCGCAGCCTGCGGCGCTGATGTAGTTCTCCACGCCCATGTTACTGCAGGCGGTCACAGCAAGCTTTACATCCTGCGGCGACCCTTGCAGCAGCACGGCGACGGGGTCGTAATTGCCGCCCAACGCGCAGCGCCCTTTCACGATCTGCGCCGCGCGATCCAGCGGTACCATCCAATCCAGATCGATGATGTCGCAATGCTCCACGGGCAGATACTCGAGAAACGGAGTCGTGTTTCCGCAGATGTGCAGCTTGGTCTTTGCGCCCATTGCGCGGATTGCAGAAAGTAGCTTGATCTCAAATGGCAAAGCGAATTTCCGGTAATAGACAGGCCCGGCAACGGAGGCGATTGCGTCACCAACGCCGATGATATCCGCGCCCGCCTCAATCTGTGCCTTGGCAAACAGAATCGCCTGCTCCAGGCAGAGATCCATCAGGTCGCGCACAAAATCCTCTTCATCCACAAGGTCGACGAGCAGTTCATTGACGCCCCGCAGATCCGCCGCCTCCGCAAGGCAGCCCTCCACCCAGCCGATGACGGGCATATCGTCGCCTAACAACCGCTTGTAGCGCTCAATAGCCAGTACGCTCTGGCTCATACGCTCGCTGTCGCAGGGGCTGGTCACCTTCAACCCTAGCAGGGTTGACTCATCCGCCAGCAGCTTTTTTTTGCCATATGGCACGCCGTCTTCCGGAAAGATCACCTCCGCGCCAAAGGCGGAGGCCTCCTTCATGGGGTCGGACATGGTGGTCACGCAGTCCAGACCGTATTGCTCGGCGCAGACGATGTTACCTTCCACCAGTTTCTCGTGCTGCATGCAATAGAGAGAATATGGAACGCCGATCTCCCGCGCGGCATATTGCATGATGATGTTCAGGTTCGGGATACGATCCGACTGCTTGCCCGCCAGCACAGAAAAAAGTCTCTCTTTGGATGTCATGCTATTTCCCCCGGTTGCGATATTTTGCTGTAAGTTATTTGATCATTCCTGCGAAATGCGTTTGTAACATAAGTTCGACTCTATCAAAAATTATACGGATGGTATGATCGTTTGTCAAAACGGTGCGGTGACAAAGTCTCTTCCCAACCCCGCCCTTTTCCGATATGCTAAAAACAGAAACTCGGCAAGGAGGAACACCATATGGCAGCCAACACCCACATCTATACCATGCCATTAAACACCGTCTATCCGCTCTACATCCAAAAGGCCGAAAAGAAAGGGCGTACAAAAGAGGAGGTTGACCAGATTCTGTTTTGGCTGACCGGATATGACGCGTTTGGATTGCAGCAGCAGCTGGATCGGGGTGCGACCACTGCTGATTTCTTTGGCGCAGCACCACGGCTCAACCCCAATCGTGAGAAGATCACGGGCGTGGTCTGCGGCTATCGCGTCGAGGAGATTGAAGATCCCCTCATGCGCCAGATTCGCCAGCTGGACAAAATG
>JAEWYV010000196.1 GCA_023458615.1 Bacillota bacterium | reverse complement strand
CCGATGCGCGCGAGCAGATCGAGCACCAACTCGCGATCACGCCAGGTATACATAAATAGCGTGTCAAAACCAATCTCGTGCGCGGCGACGCCGAGCCAGAGCAAATGGCTGTGCAGACGCTCCAGTTCGCCAACAATGCCGCGGATGTATTGCGCTCTTCTGGGGATCTCCAGTCCGGCAAGCTCTTCAAACGCCTGACAGAAGCAGGAGGTGTGCGCATGCGAGCAGATGCCGCAGACGCGCTCAATGATATACAGATCCTGCACATAGGTTCTGCTCTCGCAGGCCTTCTCGATGCCGCGATGGTTATAGCCGATCTCAACGACCGCTCGCTCCACCTTTTCGCCGTCCAGCGTAATCTTAAAGCTGCCCGGCTCTTTGAGGGAGGGGTGCTGCGGGCCGATGGGCAGAACTACCTTGTGTTTCTCCTGATCGCTCATTTTTGCTCCTCCTCCTTCGGTGGCTCATAGGTCGCATTTTGCTTGTTAAAATAGGCGGGGTTCCATTCCTTGCGCAGCGGGTATTCCCCCTCCGGCCAGCAATCCGGCAGGGGATAGCGCGGGCCTTCCGGCAGGCCGGAAACCTGCACGCCAAAGAGATCGACCATCTCGCGCTCATGCAGGATAAGGGAGGGGAACAGCTCGCCCTGCGAGTGTACCTTGGGCGCGCTCTTTGGCACGCGCTCACGCAGAACAAGCAACACATCCTCATCGTTGGAGAGGATATAGCTTAGCCCGATGTTCTCGCCCTCGTCGGTGCCGATGATGTGTTTTCCCTTGTGAAAGGCGAGGGTTTGGTGCGCAAAGCGCAGCACCTGCTCAAACATCTTGGCGTCGGTAAAGGATGTCCAAATGCGCATTTCGCGCGGGGACGCCGCCTCCAGCGCGGGAAAATGCTTGTTGAGGGACAGCACGATCTCTTCCGTGTTCATTTACCCTTCGCCTCCTTACCATCCAATGTGGCGAGCAGCTTACCCACCGCGTCGATAATTGCCTCCGGACGCACCGCGCAGCCGGGGATATAGGCGTCCACGGGGATAACGGTGTCAATTCCGCCCGTGACGCAATAGCAGCTGTCGAATATGCCGCCCGTGCAGGCGCAGGTGCCGATTGCAACCACGAACTTTGGCGTGGACATCTGGTCGTAAATCTGCTTGAGCCGGTCGCGCGTTTGCAGCGTGACCGCGCCTGTGCAGACCAGCACGTCTGCGTGGCGCGGGCTGCCCTGCTGGAGAATGCCGAGACGCTCCAGATCGTATTGCGGGGTGAGCGCATCGACTACCTCAATGTCACAGCCATTGCAGGCGCCGGCGTTAAAATGGATGATCCATGGGGAATTTTTTTCGCCCCATGCAATCGCTTTGTCCAATAAACCCATAGTCGTTTTCCTCAAAAAAACTTCTTTTTGCTCGATCTTGCTTATGAATAATCACCGGATGAACGAACTTACTTGCGAAACAGAATCAGCATCGCGAGCGCACCCACGGCGATATAGGCCACCGGCATCAGCGTGTGGCCCTTTGGCGCGGTTGCTACGATCATGACCAATACGTGCATGACCGTAAAGAAAAACGCGAGGTAGAACATCCGCTTGAAGTTCGGGTTGACATACTGGCTCACGGCGTCCTTGCTCTGTCCGCAGGCATACGGGTCAAAGGCGTGTTTGCCGGAAGGGGTCTTGTCCGCCTTGCGCTTTAGGTAGAACGAAAGCAGCATCAGGAGCAACAGAAAGACAAGGAAGATAACAGGCGTGGAGACGATGATCGTTTGTGCGTTCAACTGTGTGTCCTCCCTTATCCGTTGAGGTTCTTGAGGCTGCGGATATCCATGTTGCCATACTTGTGGTAGATGCTGATGGCGATGCCGCTGAGCACGGTCGCAACCACAACCTCCAGCACGATAGTGCTTACCACAAACGCCTCTGCCAGCGGCATGTTGCCGTTGAGCCAGCCGCCGAGCATGATAAACATGGAGATGGCCTTGATGGCGAGCTCCAGACCGATGATGATCTTGAGCATGTGGCGGGTACGGATGAGTTCAAAGCATCCCGTCAGGATAAGAACCAGCCCCGCGATGAGCATAATGGTTGTAACGTTCACTACTTTTCACTCTCCTTAAAGAACACCACGATGGCAGAAGCACCTGCGATGATCGCAACCATCTGACCGAAGATATCGGCCTGACGCGTTTCCCAAAATACGGTGTCGAAGTGGGCGGAGGATGCAACCTGACCGGGGACGTTCAACGAAAACCCGGAAAGCCCAGCGCCGATCATGAGCACCGCACCGATGGCGATGAGGATGATGGGCAAAAGATGCGCGCGCTTTTCCGGCGCGCTGGCCTGCTTATCCCCGTTGCTGAGGCTGACCGCGCTGATGAAGATGACGGTGACAAGACCGGAACAGACGGAGATTTCAAAAATCGCCGCCGTGTGCGCGCCCAGCACATACATCAGCACACCGCAGGCGGCGCTGACCGCCGCGAGCGCGATTGCGGCGTTAATGAGATGCCTGCTGAGGACGGAGAAGAAGCCGAACACCAGCATGCAGCCAAGGCAAATATAGATGGCAATGTTCATGTGTGCTCCTTTCAGATCAGCCCGGCGCGCGAGAGGAAGATCAGTATCAGCGGGAAGCCGAGGCCAACGGCTATGGTACCAATCGTGAGTAACAGTTCCGAGGCGCGAATGCCGCCCTGAATTTCCATAACGCCACTCCAGCGCTCGTTGAGCTTGCCGAAGAAGACCTTCTTTTGCAGCATCAGGAAGTATGCGCCGGAGAGAATGCTTAACAGAAGCGCGGCGGCGGCAATACCCCTGAGTCCCGCGCTCCAGAGCGCGATGAGCAGCAAAAGCTTGCTCCAGAATCCCGCAAACGGCGGAACACCGGCAAGCGAGAGCAGCGCCGAGACGGAGGAAAACGCCGTCACCGGCATGCGCCCTTGCAGGCCGCCCATCTCGTCGATATCCAGCGTTCCGAGGCGCTGTTCCAGCGCGGCGGCGTTGGTAAAGAGCGCGCTCTTTGCCATGGAGTGGGTAAAGAGATAGATCAGCGC
>JAEWYV010000195.1 GCA_023458615.1 Bacillota bacterium | reverse complement strand
ATGCTGTCGTGTATTGCGCATTCGCCGGGTGTTTTTGTCCAGCAGTCAAAGCACCCGCGGCAAAAGGCGAGCTCGTCTCGTGCAATGACTTTTTGTGATACTGCAAAGCCATGCTCCGATAAAAAACGGGAGATTATCTGGTTGAGTTCCGATTGGCGAGCGGTTAAAAATTCTCCATCGGAAACCATATAGGCGCGCATCTTTTTTCCTCCTCGGTTTAATCCATATAAGGCTTATCACGCTGGAGCGGATAAGTCAAGCAAACAACAGTTGATGTAGAATGACTTGTTCATTATGTTACGAACAATTACAGTAAGCGCGGCTTGTGATTCTCTATCGGATAGGATATAATGTTTTGAAAGTTTGGAGGGATAATGATATGACTGTTCGTGAACTTGCACAGCAGGCAAAAAACGCGTCAACAAAACTCGCCATCACATCTGCAAAAGTGCGCAATGAAGCTCTTATCCATATGGCGGATGCATTAGTGGCGGCTATTCCAAGCGTGTTGCAGGCCAATGCGGAAGATGTTCGTCTAGCCAAAGAGTGCGGCGTGAAACCCTCCTTTATCGACCGCTTGACGTTGGATGAGAAGCGAATCGAAGGCATGGCAAACGGGATGCGTAAAGTTGCGTTGCTGCCCGACCCGATCGGAAAGAGCGACGGCGTTGTTGTGCGCCCCAATGGGCTGAGAATCGAAAAGCGGCGTGTCCCGCTCGGCGTCATCGGCATCATATATGAGGCAAGGCCAAATGTCACGGCGGATGCGATTGCGCTGTGCATCAAGAGCGGCAATGCCTGCGTGCTACGCGGTGGATCAGAGGCTATCTTAAGCAACTCCGCCATCTGCGATGCGCTTTCGAAAGCTGCGGAAGATAGCGGAATACCGAAAGGCGCAATCCAACTGCTTCGTGATACGGATCGCGCAGCAGCAAACGAGATGATGCAGCTCAACGGACTGATCGATGTGTTGATTCCGCGTGGTGGCGCGGGACTGATTCAGAGTATTGTAAAGAACGCGACCGTTCCCGTGATTGAAACGGGCGTTGGCGTTTGCCATGTCTATATTGACGAGAGCGCAGATTTAGCTATGGCGGCGGATATCATAGAAAACGCGAAGTGCTCGCGTCCTTCTGTCTGCAACGCGGCGGAAACACTGCTGGTGCATGAGCGCGTTGCCAATCTAGCTTTGCCTGAGATTGCGCAAAGACTAACAGAACGCGGCGTTGAACTGCGTTGCGATGCGCGTTCCCGCTTACTCATGTCCGGGTCTATTGAGGCTACGGAGGAGGATTGGTCGACCGAATACAACGATCTGATTCTTTCGGTCAAGGTTGTGGATTCGTTCGATGATGCGGTTCATCACATCGAGACCTACGGTACGCATCATAGCGACGCGATCATCACAACCCGCTATGATGTTGCTGAACGGTTTCTCAACGAGGTCAATTCCGCGGCGGTTTATGTAAATGCCTCCACTCGCTTTACGGACGGGGAAGAATTCGGCTTTGGTGCGGAAATTGGCATCAGCACACAAAAGTTGCATGCACGTGGGCCGATGGGACTCGACGAATTGACTACAGTGAAGTATGCAATACGCGGTGAGGGACAAATTCGCTGATAGCAGCCCGAAAGTTATCACAAGCATGGATGGGAGATTGGAATGGCAATAAAGCTCATTGCCTTGGATATTGATGGCACACTGACAAACCAGCTCTATAATGTCAGCGAAAAAAATCGCGCGTCTATCAAGCGCGCTGAGCAGGCAGGAATCGTTGTTACGCTGGCAACAGGCAGGGGACGCATTGCAACACGACCCATCTGGAAAGATTTGGATCTGCACGGGCCGTCTATTCAATTTGGCGGCGCAATGATTACGGATATCGACACGGAACGTGTGATCAAACTCTATGAACTTTCGCCGGAAGTGATTCGCGCAGTGCTGAAATTTTCTGCGGAGATTGATGCGCGGGCACAGATCTATGTGGATGATGTTGTAATTCTGGAGAAGATGAACCCATCCGCGGAAGGATATATCGGGCGGCATCATCTGCCGTTTGTTATCGATCCAGACATCAAAGACAAGACGTATCACAACGTGCCAAAGATTTTGGTCTTTGCTGAAACAGGCAGGGAAGAAGCGCTGTTTCAAATGTATCGGGAGCGCTTTTTTGGTGTTGCGCAGGTTTCGCGCTCCAACCCGCACTTTATTGAAATCAACAGCCTTGGCGTGACAAAAGCAACTGCGCTGGAATATCTCTCAGAAATGGTTGGCATTCGACGTGAGGAAATTGCTGCTGTTGGAGATAATTATCTGGATCGCGAAATGATTGAGTGGGCCGGCTTGGGCGTATGCATGGAAAATGGTGCGGAAGAGGTTAAAGGCATTGCCGATCTCGTCATTCCATCCTGCGATGATGACGGTGTATCCGACTTTATTGAAAAAACCATTTTGGGATAAGAAGAACGATTTTATTATCGGCAGGAGGAAGACAGATGTATAGTATTGGCATTGATATTGGCGGGAGCAAAATCGCGGCGGGCGTTGTTACGGAGGATATGTCGCTGATCAGCAAGAAGTCGTCGCCGTTTCCGCATACAGGCAAGCCGACGGACTCCATTCAGACGATGGTTTCGTTGATCAACGGATTGGTTTCGGAAAACAACCTCAAGCTGGAAGATATGAAATGCATCGGGCTTGCGGTTCCCGGCAGTATCGACTATGACCGCGGCGTTGTTGTTGACGCACACAATCTGGACTATCACGATTTTCCTCTTTGTAAACTGGTCAGTGACTATTTTCCAGATGTAACGGTCTATGTTGAGAACGACGCAAATGCCGCCGCACTGGCGGAGTATTATTGCGGCGCGTTTCGCGGCTGCTCGTCCGGGTTACTTATCACGATTGGCACAGGCATTGGCGGCGGACTGGTATTGGACGGGAAGCTGTTTATCGGTGGTAAGAAAAACGGATTTGAGTTTGGGCATGGGGTGCTTGTCTTTGGCGGCGAACCGTGCTCTTGCGGACAGCTTGGCTGTATTGAATCGTATTGCTCCGCTGCGGCGTTGGTGCGTGAGGGGAGAAAAGCGGCAAATCTTCATCATGAAAGCGCAATGTATCAGCGTGCACAAGGTGATTTGACCAAGATTAACGCGAAGCTTGTGATGGATTGTGCGCGTGAGGGAGACGAAACGGCCGGCGTCGTCTACAAACAATTTACGGATTATCTTGGAGCGACTGCCTGTACGGCGATAGCGCTATTCGACCCGGAGATTATCGCCTTTGGCGGCGGTGTGAGTAACGACGGAGAATTTTTACTTAGCCCGATTCGTGAATATGCGCAGAAGTACGCGTTCTTCCGTAATCAAGCAAAGATCGTTGCGGCAGAGATGAAGAATGACGCAGGTATCGTGGGCGCGGCAATGTTGTATCTACAGAGATAAACGAGACAAACAAATGGGGTTGCGCCGCAACCCCATTTGTTTTACGAATTAGATAATGAGAAATAAATAGACAAGGAGCCAATTTCTTGGCTCCAGATAAAAACTAAAATGATGAGGCAGATTGAAACTGCTAGATAAAATAGACAAGGAGCCAATTTCTTGGCTCCTTTGTACTTTCCGTCCGTTAAGCCTTTCCGATGGTGCCCTATCCACCAGAAAGTAATTATGAAGTACGTAGTAGTTCGGTTACGCGGTTTAAGGAGGAAATCGGTAATGAAAAAACGAACACAACGGACGGAAACTTTATTTACTTTTTATGGCTAAAGTATATCATCCAAATTATGCAATTGCAAGGGATTTTATGCGCCGATTGTGGCATTATTTTATATTATCTGTGAACTGTGGCGTAAAAACTGATTGCGCGGAATCGAGTTGTTGAATCAAGATATTGTGTAGCCCGATCGAAAGCGCATACGAGATCACGCGGTCATATTCGCGCTGTGTAATTCGCCGATTCAGCGGGAACGCTGTCGTACTTGGCTGCGGAGTATATTGGCTCATCAAGGAAATATGCGTTGTCAATGAAATGTGATTTGCAATCTCATCCAACACGCGGCGGGAGTCATCCACACAACCGGGCAGCACCAAATGCCGAATGGCAAGCCCGCGCTTGACAATGCCGTTATCATCCAAAGATAAATCGCCGACCTGACGATGCATTTCGGCTATCGCGCGAGCGGCAATTTCGGAATAGTCCGGCGCATTGGAAAATCGACCGGAGAGCAAGGGGGAGACATATTTCCAATCCGGCAGATAGATGTCTACAAGGCCATCCAAAGAACGAATTGCATCAACATTTTCATAACCGCTGGAATTGTATACCACAGGGATGCTAAGTCCCATCCGCTTGGCAATTCGCAAACTGCTGCAAACCTGGGGAACATAATGTGCAGCGGTGACGAGGTTGATATTATGCACACCGCATTTTTCGAGAGCAAGATAGGCTTCCGCCAGACGGTTCTCGTCATAGTACTCGCCAACCAATCCATCGCGAATCTCATGATTCTGACAATAAATACACTTTAGATTGCATCCGGAGAAAAACACGGCACCTGAACCGCGTGTACCGCTGATAAACGGTTCCTCCCATTGATGCAACATAATCTTCGCAACGCGTGGCAATCCCTCTGCGCCGCAGAAACCGCGGGCGATAGAGCGGTCTACGTCGCAGGCGCGCGGACAGAGCATACAGCCTTCCATTAGAACACTCGCCTGCCGTTCACGAAATTTCGCGTCCAATAGGATGTGGAGATCGAACTCGTAATCACCTTTCCAGCGCTGGAGGAGGCGTGTACAAATTTTCCGCCGCCCATATAGATGCCGGTATGGCTGACATTGGAGGAAGAATCGTTTTTAAAGAATACTAGATCACCTTTTTGCAGGTCTCCGGTAGACGTAATCTCCGTCCACTTGCCAACGGAGGAAAAGCCGGAGGCGCTATAACGACTCACGCTAACACCGCATGTACGGAGACTGAAATAGACCAACCCGGAGCAGTCAAATCCCTTGCTCGGGCT
>JAEWYV010000194.1 GCA_023458615.1 Bacillota bacterium | reverse complement strand
AATAAAGGAGAAAACAGATGATTAAACTGGCAGGGGAGCAATTGGTACGCGTACGCGAGAATGTGCGCGGTGGCGAAGGTACACTGGTGTTCCACGATTTTCTATTGGCGGAGGAATCCTTTGGCGCGGGAAAACTCTTTTCGCGAACGGTGATTCCCGCGGGCGCTTCGATTGGCGAGCATCGGCATGAGGGAGAGTTTGAGGTTTATTATGTACTCTCAGGTACCGTAGAAGCGCTGGACAATGGAAAGTGGGTTGCGCTGCATGCGGGGGATACACACCTTTGCGCCAGCGGGGAAGGCCACGCTTTGAGAAACTTTGGCACTGTGGAGGCCGAGGTGCTCATGCTGATCCTAAACGGAAACAAGGCCTAACGCTGCGCGAGGAACAGGAAATCGAACTTGAAGCGAACCATGATGAATGGTATCATGGACGCATGGAACAGAATATCGTACACAACCGAATGGCTGACAAAAAGACGCTTTTATGCGTTCTTCTGTTGGCTGTTTTCTTTTTGCTGCTGCTCTGGCGCGTGCCCTTTGGCTATGACTGGACGGACGAGGAATACTATAGTGTAGTAGGATATCGTCTCCTGCAGGGGGATCGTCCGCTTGTGGATACCTGGGAGGTGCATCAGTTCTCCGGCATGCTGACCGCACCCGTATTAGGCGTCTTTCGCTTGTTCAACGGCGGGAGCATGGATGGCTCGGTGCTCTTCCTACGCTATTTCTATGTTTCGTTTCAATTTGGCGTGAGTTTGCTTGCCTTTTTTGTACTCCGCAAAAAGAGCGGAGTGATTCCCGCCTTGCTTGCGTCGGCTATGCTGCTTGGCTATTCGCATTATGCGATCAACAGCTACTTCTATGATTCCATGGCGACGCTCTATGGCGTTCTATCCGTGCTGCTTCTCTTCCTTTTTGAGGAACGGGGTCGATCGGGCGGCGGGCTGGCTGCGCTCTCGGGCGCGTGCTTTGCACTATCGGTGCTGGCATTTCCCTATGTTCTGCTAGCGCTGCCGGTCTATCTTGTCTATTGGATCGTGCGTGCGCAAAGAACAAAACCTGAAAAACGGTATCTGGTCGGCTTGGGCTGGTTTTTGGCTGGCGCGGCGGCGATTGCGGGCGTGGTGCTCGCGTACTTACTCTCCTGTGCATCGATCGCCGAACTGCTTTTCGGTGTGCGCGGTATGTTCTCCGATCCAGATCATCAGAGCGTCAATATTCTGGTCATTCTAGCGCAATATCTCAACACCATCCGCGTGATGTATGCGCCATATAGCTATGGCGCAGCGGCGCTGGTACTGATTGGCGGGGCATATCGGCTCGTAAAACAAACACGGGTGCGTGAGGTGCTGCATTTCATGGGCGCGGTTCTTATGCTCGTGTTACTTGCAGGTATTACGATTCATGCCTCAACTTATAACTGGCCGGGGTATTATCGCATCAACATGGTGGCGATGGGGCTGGCGCTGGTTGCACCGGGGTTATATCTACTGGCAGACTGCGCGAAGAACCGCGCGCTATTGCTCTTTGCGGTTGGATGCGCGCTCTCAATAGCTGCGCAGATCGGAAGCAACACGCGTATTTTAGCCTCCTCCGGCATGCTGCTGCCCGCGTCGATGGCGACGGTACTGTATCTGTTTGACAATCGCTCGACAATCCTCGATATACATACGGAGAACACCCTGCACACCCGTATGCAAACCGTGATCCGCCTGGAGCGTCTGTTTGTTCTTTCGGCCTATATGCTTACCGCACTGTTCATCCTCTCACTCTGGGCGCATCGGATTGGGGGTGTCTATCGCGACGAGCCGATTTCCAGCCTGATGGCTAACATCGACTCCGGCGCGGCAAAGGGAATTCGAACTACGCCGGAAAGCGCCAAACAACACCACGATATGGTTGCTGCCATACGCGACAATGCGCCCGAATCGGGTTCACTGCTTGTCAGTTTTCTCTTTCCCGAGGGGTATTTATTGACCAATCTCAAGGCGGCAACGCCGTCAGCCTACAATATGCGCCCGGATTCTGCGTGGCTTACCTCCTATTATGCGGCAAATCCGGAGCGTCAACCGAATATGCTTGTGCTGCTTTCGCCCGATCTGCCATTCAATGAGAATACGCGATTCGGCGCAGAGGAGTTTGCGCAGCGATTTGGTTTACAAGCTGAAACGTTTCCATACCTGGCCATCTATCGGGCCGACGGAGCAAAGTGATTTTGTTTTTTTCGCGTTTCATCACATTTTAAAGTGATTATCATACATTGTCACGGAACATGTGATGCAGACTGGCTATAATTACCCTGCATGAACGAATTTTTACGATTGAACCGTACAGGAAAGGGAGAACTATGAATTACACAGATACCTTGCTTGAAACCATCCTTGGCAATGATACCGTTGGCACGCTGAGCAAGAACAGCGGTGCGAAAAAATCTCAGGTGGAGTCCGTCATTGGTGCGGCGCTCCCGCTCATGCTCGAAGGAATGCAACAAAACGCAAGCACCAAGAAGGGCGAACAGGCGCTGACGCAGGCGCTGAGTGATCACGCCGGAAGCGATGCTTCGGACGTGAAGTCATTCCTCTCCGGGGTAGACCAGACGGATAGCGCCAAGATCCTACAGCATCTCTTCGGCGACAACACAAACAAGACCGTCTCCGCACTCTCCAAAAAAGCAGGGCTCGAAAAAGGGCAGACGACATCCATCCTGCTCCAGCTTGCGCCGCTCCTTCTTTCGTTGCTCGGTCAACAGAATCAGGGCAACTCCAATGGCATCGGCTCCATCCTCGGCTCTCTGCTGGGCGGCGGTTCGGGTTCCGGTTCGCTGATTGGCAGTTTGCTCGGCAGCGGCACCAGCGACGCGGCAGGCTCACTGCTTGGCAATCTGCTTGGCGGCGGAAGCAATAGCAATTCCGGTTCCTCGTTAGGCGGCGCGCTGCTCGGCTCGCTGCTTGGCTCAAACGACAATGACTCCTCCAGCAACAACAGTGGTTCCGGCATGGGATCTTTGCTCGGCTCGCTGCTCTCGGATTCTAGCGATGACGACGACAACGACAATGGCGGCGATCTGCTCGGCTCGCTGTTGGGCGGCGGCAATAGCAACAGCAACTCCGGCTCTTCGCTTGGCGGCGAACTGCTCGGTTCGCTGCTGGGCGGCGGCGGTAATAACAACAGCGCGGCCAGCCTTGGTGGTGCGCTCCTCGGCAGCCTGTTTGGCGATGACTCGCAAAAGAGCAGCCCGAAGAAGTCCTCCTCATCGAAGAAGAGCTCCGGCAGCAAATCGAGTACGGCTAAAAAGAGCACCGCAAAGAAAACCACCAAGAAAAAGGGCAACTAAGATCGCCTGAAACAACAACAGCGGCCATCAAACGATGACCGCTGTTTTGCTGCCGTACGAATTACCAAATATAAGGAATCAGGCGATATTTGACCTGAGCGGCATATTCCCGATAGCCGCCCAGTCCGGAGAGCAGCATGCGATCTTCAAGCACGGTGCGAAGAATGATAATCACCGCGATCACCCCTGCGCAAATAGCGGTAAATAGCGTCTCAAACACCATAGAAACCCCGGCACACCAAATAAGAATGGCGGCATAGGTTGGGTGGCGAATCGTGTTGTATGGGCCGCAGTTGCAAACCGACTGGCAGCGATCCGTTTGAACACGCGCGGTGGACTCCAGAAATGGATTGACGCGCACCGCCCAGAGGGTGAGCAATGCTGCGGCAACCTGTAGTAAAACGCCGACGCCAAACACCCAGCCAAGCGAGGGGGCACGATTTGCCTCCAACCCGGCGATGATATAGATGACGAAATACGCCAGCAGCCAATAGAACGCAAGCAAAACCTTGTCCCAGACGGGGGTGTTTTGACCGAGCTTGCCGCGGGCGGCGAGCGTTGCAGGACTCACGCTGCGCACCATGGCAAGCGAAATAATCGCAAAGACGAAATACAGCGAAAAATAGACCATGGAGCGTACGCCGGGTACCCAGCGGGCAAAGAAGAAAAACAGCAGAAACCCGATGACCCGCTGCGCCAGAACGCGAACGATATAAAGATTTGCCTGTGTTTTCATATAGCCCTCCCAGTTTTTTCAATGCATAGTGCATTACATGCGCGCGCGAAATTGCTTTTTTGCCTTCTCGTCCAGAATACCGCCATTGAGCGCGGAGAAGAGATATTCCTCGATGGAAGCGCGCGGAGAAATCTCGTGTGAGACGAGCAACGCCTCCATCACATCCGTCAAGATCAGCTTTCGCATGGTCTCTTTTACCGAAAGCAGGTCTATACGCATCAGTGCATCGGATATTTCGTGTACAAGCGCAGGCTGCGCGGCGAGCACCTGAGGCAGGGATTGGATGCTTTGGCGTATTGTAATGGGCTTTTCGTCATTGAGCAGTGCCAAATAGGCCGGAAGCACGGCGCGCATACGCCCCGCATCGTCCCAGCGGGCGTTGGCGGCAAGCAGCATGGCACCGAGACTGCGCTGATAGGAATGACTACTTGTGAGCTTCTCTGCGAGCACATCCCAATAGGGATAGAGGTCGTTCGCGACAGCAGAGCGAGCACGAAGCAGCAAAAAAGCGGGATAGCGAATCTTGTCTTCCGGGCTTTCGAGCCGCAGAACAAGAGAATCGATGTCTGCTGCGGTGAGCGTTTGTGCAAAATCGGCAGCATTCTCAGGTGTAATTTGCGAGAGGAGTGCATCCATCATTGCTCATTACCTCCGGAGATCAAGATGCATTTCATGGGGGTAAAACGGATTCCATCCTTCTCCTGCTCCTCACTCAGGGGAGAAAAGCCAAGGCGCTTGTAGATTTCAACGGCATACGGTGAGGAATTTACAGTCATAAGGTCACCCGTACATCCGCCGCGTGCGGCGGTAAACAATGCGCGCCCTACTCCTTTTCCCTGCATGGTGCTTTCAACAAAAAACAGAGATATATGGCTTGCGCCGCGCATCGCCAGCACGCCAACAAGTTCTCCTTTGGCAAATGCGCCGATCAGTTTGAGCTCTGCTACCCGTTCTTGATCCCGCAAAAAGGAGAGAAAGGTATCAATGCCCTGCTGAGAATAATCCGGTGCTTCATATTGCAGGAACACGCGTTTTACCAGCGCAAGCGCCTGCGGCAATTCCTTTTCTTCGATCGCGCGAACAACCAGATCCATGGTCATTTATGCCTCCAATAGGACGCTCATGTCAAACAGGAAATGCTCTGTCGCATCCATGAGATGCGCGGTGAGCCGCTCCGGCTCATCAAAGAAATAGGGTAGCGGTATATCCTTCGAAATGATGGCATCCACACCGGGCTTTAGGACGGTCAGCGAATAAGCGCCAAGCGGCTTTTTCGCCAGCTCGTTCGAAACCTCTGCTTGAATGGAGCGGTTACCCGCTGTAAGCCAGAGTGTAAATCTGCCATCCGCATGCAAGTAAACAAGCGAGATTTTCAGGCGACGCGCACCAAATGCGGCAGGCGCTATGGCGACAAAGCTCATATCCAGATACCCTTGATAGAGCGAGCCGACACTATCCTCCGGATGCGCCGCTTCCCAACCGCTCTTGAAGGCGAGGAGTGCGGAGAGAATCCCGCGATAGGCACGCGATAGATTCGCTTCCCACACGGCGTGGCAATAGTGATCGATGCAACTGCTGAGTGAAATCTCTGTTGAATCCATCGGGAACCTCCGGATGATTATGATTGGGAGAGCTGATGCAATTGATTTATCGTGTTCCAGTTTCGCGCCGTTGCTTCGGGACATAGCTTTTGCAGCTTGATTGCGAGTTTAGAGTTGCGGATACTTTGGCGTAAAAGCAGATAAACATCCCGTCCGACGATGACAAACCGATCGGATTCCTGCGGGAGCGCATCAAGAGACTGAAGCGTTTTCGGGTCGGGTGCTTGCGGCAACAGATAAACATAAAAGCTCTCGCCCTCGGTGTTGTCGCGCTGTGCCACCTCGATCTCAGCACTGGAAAACGGACAGTTCGACACGATGGCGGCCAATTCCTCCGCGCTGCGTAACACCACGGTGGTCTTAATCTCGGCACCTTCCAACAAGATGCGCTGAATCGTATCCTGAACAGAACGCTCCGGCGCGTCGGTGGAAAACAGAACATTTCCGCTCTGAATATAGGTTGCAACACCGGAAAAGCCCGCCTGCTCAAACAGCAGACGAAGTGCATCCATGCGGATACGATTGCCTGCGCCAACGTTGATGCCGCGCAGAAGAGCGATCATGCGGATCATTTTGCAGCCTCCAGAATTGCCTGTCTATTGTGGTAGCCTTCGCCAATGCGGACAGTACTTTCGACGGCTCGGGTCGTTTTAGAGCGTTTCATACATGAACGGCGCTCCGTGCCCAAATCAATTACTGAATTTAACTTTATTTTATCCGTAGAGCGCCTAAATTGCAAACATCTCAGATATTTGGATCAATCGGCACTGGAGAATACTTCTTTTCATAGATGCCGAGCAACATGCGAAGATAAGGGATGCGGCTGACCAGCCAAACGGCAGCAAGCGTCAACGGCAGGCTGATGAGCGCGATGAGCAGGAATTGCACCCCTGACGTTTGGACGAAGCGAAGCACATAGAACCCGACGGCAACAAGCACCGACTGATGCAAAATGTAGATCGCAAAGGACTGTGACGCGAGCCAGCGCGTGATTGGAGCCGTGCCATTGAGCAGGCGTTTGCCAATGCCAAACAGGGCGAGAATGGTTGTCCACATGATGACTGCGTCAAACAAATCGCTCACGACGCCCGAGCGCAAATTCCAGAAAAAATAGGATACGAGCTTTAAGACTATCAAGATGATCGAGGACAACCCCAATGGTAAAGATCGCTTCATCAGCCGATCGACCAATGCGTCGCTGCTCAGAAAAAAGAACCCGAGCAGAAACATGCCAAGATAGAGGCCGAAGCTCTTTCCGCCAATGGAAAGCGGGGAGAGCAGCACCGGCCCGAGAATCAGTAGAAACAGCCCAATCATCGAAAAACGTGCGCCGTCGATCCTATGGTCGCGCACAAGATAGCGGCGCATCAGAGGCAAACAAACCAGTGAAATTACAAACAAATAGAGAAGAAACCAAAGATGACCGACCGCAAAGCCGCCTGTATAGCCCGAAAGATCGGTTGCCTTCGTGAAAAAGAGCTTGTATTGGGCGAAATATCCGCCTGTATAACCGTTGTGCTGCCGCTCGGCAAAGTAGGTTTGCGCGGGAACGACGAGCAAAACGCCCAGCAGGAACGGAACCAGCAGTTTTTTGACACGCTCGATGGCATATTCCTTTGCGGTGCGTTTTTGCAAGGCATAAAACGAGCTCGCGCCCGCTAAGGTAAATAGTAGCGGCATGAACCAAGTATAGCAGGCGATGATAAATGCAGAGATCGGTTCGTTGGAAACACCGCGCACATAGAATCCCTCGCCCCAGCAATTGAAAATCATTGCCGCGTGATAGGGAAAGAGTAGCAGGATGCAGATCCAACGCAGATTGTCGATATAATTTCGGCGCATAAAATCCTCTGTGTTACGGGATGTTTACTAGTACGCAGGAAGCCTCAATGCCAGCTTTGCAGCTCCAGAATATTACCCTCCGGATCGGTGGCATAGACGAAGGTTGCCTTGCGGCCGTCGGCATATTCGGCGTGCACCAATTCACCGACCATGGTGCCGCCGTGCGCTAAAACGGCGGCAAGCGTTTCTTTCACGTCGTCCACGGCAAACGCCATATGGGTAAAACCGGAGGCGTTGACCGCGCTTGCGGTATTGGAAACGACCGTATCATAACAGAAAATTTCTATGGTAGGGCCATCCGCATCATAGCCCGGCAGGGCGAGATGCTCGCCAAAGATATGAGCGTTCGGAATGCCCGTCAGGCGATCGACCCAACTGCCGCTCAAATCACGCGTCTGCCCGATGTGCCGACAGCCTAGTATATCGACATAGAACGCAATCATCCCGATTAGATCTTTAGCGATGAGATTGGTGTGTGCATAGCGAATCATAAGAGACCCTTTCTGCGGGAAATCAACTCTTTTGTTTGCGCAATCAAACGCAAAACGCGCCGCTTATTTTAGATCAAGCCACATGACATGCAGATTGTCCTCCGCGCGTAGTTCGCGAAAGCTTGCCTCCTGATACATGTGCAGCGTTCCGCGATAGCGCCGCTGCTCCGCGCCCGGCGCTTCGATTGGGAAGGCTATTACCGCATCGTAGCCGGATGCCTGAAAATCCTCCAATGCGCGGGAGAGCATCTGACGCGCCAAACCGTGGCCACGATGCGCGGGATGGATGACAAAGCAGATGACGCAGCCGACGCGCTTGCCATTGCAGTCATCCGCGACATCCGGGTAGAGGCGGGGGAAGCGCGTGATATCGTTTGCGCTGCACCAGCCGACGCAGATTTCGTCGTCAAACGCGAGATATCCGCGCATGGTGCCATTCGCAATCTCTTGCAGGGCTTCCGCACGGTTGGTCTCCAGTGAGCGGGAGCGCCACTCCTCGGCAGAGCAAGTGAGGTAGTAATATCGGCAGAAGCAGGATGCCCAGTGCGGCGTTTGTGCAAAATCCATGTTGCTTAGAAATTCCGAGAATGTTTCGGCAAGCGACGGGGAAAGCGGCTTGATTTCGTATGCCATGGGTGCTCCTTTCTATACGGAAAACCAAATTTGAATGTTTGTATTATATCATCCGAAGAGAAAAAACACGATGTGCGAGAATTGGAATAACGCGCAAATTACGCCGAAAAATAGCGCTATGCAAGTCGAACGGAAAGTGATACGATATAGCTGTGACCGAATCGGTCACAATGAAATATGAGGTGGTAAAATGCCGAGCGATTTTTCAAGTGAACAGCGCCGGGAGGTTTGCGTCAACGCAGCCTGCGAGGTGTTTGCCAAATATGGTTATCGGAAGGCCTCCATGCAGGACATTGCGCAAAGAGCCGGTGTTTCTAAGAGCGTGTTATTTAAATATTTCGGATCAAAGGAGCGACTCTATCAGTTGGTGTTTCGCATGGCGGCAGATGGCATAGCCGCTGCGGACAGCGAGGCACGTGCGGATATTGACCCGGCACAGGGCGTGTTTGACACCATGCGCCGCACCATGGACGCGCGGATGCGGCTATTCGCTCGCTCACCCTTTGTCTACGCCTTTTCCTATGCTGCCGCGTTTGATGCCGATCCGTTTGTGCGCGCGTTGGTTGAGGAAGAGTATGCGCGTCGCGGGGTTGGCAAAGTGCGGGAGGGAGCCTATCGGGTGATTCGAAAGGACCTTTCAGCGCAGGACGCGCAGAAGATGATTTTATGGATTGCGCAGGGATTTTTGGAGGAGAAACGAAACGCAGGGGAAATGGAACCGGAGGCACTCAAACGAGAATTCTCGGCTTGGATTGACCGGATGGAGCTTCTGTTAACCGGGAAATAAAAAATCGTAAGGAAAAAATCGTAAGGAAAAAATTGTAAGGAAAGAGAGTGGAACTATGGCACAAGAAATGCAGGATTGTATCGTGCCTTTTGTTGGGGTTGAGGGGACGCCGGACGTGCAGAAACGCATACTCACGGTTTTAGGCGGTCCCATTTGCGTCTATGAGGCAGGGGATTGCAGCCGCCCGGCAGTGGTTTTACTGCACGGTGCGATGTATGACGAATCGCGGTTTATTTGGGATAGTCTATTTCCGGCATTGAGTGAGCAATTTCATGTGTTTGCTCTGGATACACCGCGGCATGGCGGCTCCCGCCCCTGGGCGGGCGAACTGGATCGCGCGCGTTTGCAGGAGATTCTGGAGGGAACAGTTTCTCAGTTGGAGTTGCAGACGTTCTGCATTGTCGGGTTGTCAATGGGCGGCGGACTCGCGATTGAATATGCCGCGAATCACCCCGCGCAGGTTAGCGCAATGGCGCTTTTCGAGCCGGGCGGGTTGGGCGAACACGTGGATTGGCAGCTCTTCACATGGCTCTATCTCAAAACTCCGTGCATGCTGCACCTATTGAGCCGGATCTATGTTAAATATGATCTTGATGCGGTGAAAAAACTCTTGAACACCATCTTCACCAAGGGCACGAAGCCAACTGACCCGGAGCGGCTCTCCCGCATCCTAAAGGATGAAATAGACGGGAAATACGCCAATCATGAACGCGACATGGACGACTGGCAGATCGGCGCGATCCGCCCGTTTACGCTGCGCTGGAACTTGTTGTCCGAGATAGGGAAGATCGCTTGTCCAACGCTCTGGCTGAGAGGCGCTGAGAGTAAATTGGTCAAGCAACAGGAGATGGAACGCGCGGTGCAGCTTGCTCGCAAGCAGGGGGCATCGGCTGACTTAATCGTCGTTCCCGGAGCGGGGCACATTCTGCCGCTGGAACAGCCGGAGCGCGCAAACGCCGAAGTGTTGAAATTTCTAACACAAACAATAAAATAGCGCCCCGTTTCGGAGCGCAAAATGAGAGAAATAGCCGATTGAATCAAGGCAAGAATGGGTCAACAGAGGCGCGATAGTAGTCATAAACCGACTCCTGCACAAATCCGCAGGAGAGATAGAGATGCAGCGCGTTGGCGTTTGTGTTGTCCACCTCAATGAGAATCCGCTCCGTATTGCTCTCTTTTAACTGATGGAGCATCAGCGAAATGATGCCGCGCCCGATGCCTTTATTCTGATGCGCGGGCGATACACCAAGCCCGTAAATGGTTGCCTCGCCGTCCGCATACCCGATGCAGC
>JAEWYV010000193.1 GCA_023458615.1 Bacillota bacterium | reverse complement strand
CCCAGGCGCGAAACGAGGCGGGGTCGCCAAGCGTTTTGACGATCGGTCCGCCGACGAAGATGGTCAGTAGAATGAGCACGACGACAAACACCACGATGGACGCGATCGCGGCAATCTTTTGCCCGCGTGTTGTCGGCGCGGCGGCGGGTTTCGCTGCGCCAGGCCGGGGTTGTGCTGTGCCTTTGTTCTTTTTCATAACACGAGTATAGCGAAGTCAGGCTGAAAAAACCACGTGCACGGGGCAACATTTTTGTGAACGCTGCTAAATCGCTCTCCTTGATGATACAATTCCGCCCGTTATCGCAAACATCGCCTCAATCGCGAAACTGGTGCTTTTCAAACACGAGAAAACCAGATAGAATACGCGCATGGCTACTATTTTGCTTGTGATCATCTATCTTGCGTTCATCAGCCTCGGCTTGCCGGACTCCATGCTCGGCGCGGCGTGGCCTGTTGCCTATGCGCAGCTGGGCGCACCCGTCTCCTATGCGGGCTTTGTCTCGATCGGCATCACCGTCGGCACGGTGATTTCGAGCCTTGTCTCCGTCCGCGTGATCCGCCGCTTCGGCACGGGCGGGGTGACCGCGGCCTGCGTGCTGCTGACCGCAAGCGCGCTGCTGGCGATTTCGTTTACCAAGAGCTTTGTGGTGCTCTTGCTGCTTGCCATTCCGTTGGGGCTTGGCGGCGGCGCAATCGATGCCGCGCTGAACAACTATGTCGCGCTGCACTACAAGGCGAGTCACATGAGCTTTCTGCATAGCTTCTGGGGCGTGGGCGCGACCATCAGCCCACTGATCATGTCGCATTTTCTGAAACAGAACGGCTATTGGCAGGGCGGCTATCGCACCGTTGCAATCATTCAGATGTCTCTGGCGGCGATTATGTTTCTCACGCTGCCGCTCTGGGGGAAGGTGCCGCATGCTTCGCCGGAGGAGCTCCTGGGCGATTCGATTGAGATCGACAACCGCGCGGCGATTCAAAAGCGCGGGGCAATCTTTGCCGTGCTCTCGTTCTTCTTCTATTGCGCGGCGGAGGCCAGCGTCGGACTTTGGGCGGCGACGTATTTTGTCAGCGTGCGTGGAGTCGATCCGAGCATCGCCGCAAGTTGGGGTTCGCTGTTCTTCTTCGGCATCATGGGCGGGCGGATGGTTTCGGGCCTGCTTGCCATGCGGGTCAAGGAGCGGATGCTGATCAATGTCGGCCTCGTGATCGCCGTAATTGGCGCGCTGCTGCTTGCGCTGCCGCTGCCGCAGATGTTCTCGCTTGCGGGAATTCTGCTCTTCGGGCTCGGGTGTGCGCCGGTGTTTCCGAATTTGATCCATATCACGCCGCAGCGTTTCGGCAAGAACTATTCGCAGGCGATCATCGGGCTACAGATGGCGTCGGCGTATGTCGGCGCGACCGCGATGCCGCCGGTGGTCGGCTGGATCGGACAGGTGATCGGCTTTGGCGGGCTGCCGTACTATCTGCTCGGCTGCCTTGCGCTTCTCTATATGACAATCCTCGTTTGCAACAAGAAGACGGGGTTTGGGCATAGTCAGGCGGAGGCCAGTTGATTCGTTGAGAGCTTAATACAAGAATCTAACGAAAAAAGGAAACCAGATTTTTTCATTAGCAATAATTATCAGTGGATTAGTGAAAAGTATTTTCTTTATGCTATTCTATAACAGTATAGACAATCATTTGGTGCGGCGAAAACCGCACCATTTTTTTGAACGACTTATTGCATAAGATTTGTCCTAATGAAAAAGAAACGTTGTTAACATGCTTTGTGTTGACTTTAATGAAAAAAAACGTATGATTATTTTCATAACAGTCTAATAGTTTATGTTATTTTGATGCTATTAACCAAAGGAGAATAATATGGAAAACGGTAGAGCGGGTAATTTTGTCAATCAGCCGTCCGGTTATAAGGCGTTCATACCCAAAAAACTGCCGCCGGAGCCAACTCTCGTGATTGATGCTGAGATGATCCGTCTACTTTCCGATGCGGACAGAAAGCTTGGGAGGCTGGATGGAATCACTCAAATTCTTCCGAATCCAGACTTGTTTATAGGAATGTATGTAAGAAAAGAAGCGGTGCTTAGTTCTCAGATTGAGGGGACGCAGGCATCGATGATTGATTTACTAGAAGTCGGCACGGAACATACGTCTATAACATCAGTGAGCGAAGTAGTAAATTATGTTTCAGCGATGAACTATGGATTGAAGCGAATGAAGGATTTCCCGTTAAGCCTTCGGTTAATTCGTGAAATTCACGGATACTTATTGCAAAACGGAAGAGGGGCTGCGAGAAACCCGGGGGAGTTTCGTACGACGCAAAACTGGATTGGTCCAGCAGGATGTAATCTTAATACAGCTTCATTTGTTCCGCCGGCGGTACCAGATATGATGGAAGCGCTTGGAGAGCTGGAGAAGTTCTTTTATGATGAATCCGATATACCGGTTCTGATCAAGATTGGATTGATTCATGCTCAATTCGAGACGATTCATCCGTTTTTGGACGGCAACGGAAGAATGGGACGGTTACTGATAACATTTTGGTTGTGTCAGCAAAACATTCTCTCAGAACCCTTGTTATATTTGAGTTACTATTTCAAACAGAACCGTCAAGAATACTATGATAGGCTTATGAACGTGAGAACGAAGGGGCAGTGGGAAGAATGGATCAAATTCTTCCTTAAAGGAATCTCTTTCGTCTCTGATGAAGCAACTAAGTCGGCCAAAGAAATTTTGGCACTCAAGACAGCTGTGCAAGAAGAATTGTGCAATACAGGAAGTGTCACTGGCGTGACCCTTCTAGAAAAACTTTTTTATCAGCCGGTTATAACAAAGCGCCAAGCAGCAGATTTGTTGAACGTGACGCAACCGACAGCTAGAAGTATGGTTGATGATTTTGTTGAACGAGGAATTCTGTTCGACATCGATCCGATGCGTCAGCGAAACAAGCGATATGTTTTTTCTGAGTATTTGGCGATCTTGCAGAAGGGTACAGAGTTGGAAAAGTAGCAGAAGAGCTTAAAAAAACAAACGGCGCGGAGGAATCCGCGCCGTTTGCGTTTCTTGCGTTGTATTAGCCAACCACAATGTTGACGATGTTCTTGACCACGATAATCTTGCGCACGGTCTTGCCTTCCAGATGCGGCTTGACGTCCTCGCAGGCGAGCGCCGCCGCCTCCACGGCCTTGGTGTCCAGCGAGAGGGGCAGCGTGATGCGCCCGCGCACTTTGCCGTTGACCTGAATGCCATATTCCACCGCGTCTTCCACCAGCGCGCTCTCGTCATAGACCGGCCAGAGCTGATCCTTGATCGGAGAGAAGCCCAGCGCTTCGTTGATCTCCTCGCTGATGTGCGGGGCAACGGGCGCGAGCAGCAGCACCAGCGCGTGCAGTTCGTCCTTCGTGAGCTGGCCTCTTGCGTAGAAGTCGTTCGTGAGCGCCATCATGGCGGCGATGGCTGTGTTGAACTTCATGCGCTCATAGTCCTCGCCGACCTTCTTGATGGTCGCGTGAACCTTTTTCTTCATCTCGGCGTCGGTGTCGCCCGTGCCTTGCACCATGTCCTGCAACGCCCAAACGCGATCCA
>JAEWYV010000192.1 GCA_023458615.1 Bacillota bacterium | reverse complement strand
TGAGGAACGAATTGATCAGATTGCCTAAAAAGCTCACGTACAGCAGAAAATATCCGCTCTTTTTGTCGATGCACCAGAATATGGTCATTGCGATGACCATAAACAGCGTTTCTTCGCCAAAGAATGTAAAAAACTGAAATACAGAGTTAAAGAACGGGGTACGCAATCCTTCGAGCAAACGCAGAAAATCCATAACACGACCCTCCCAAAGAATGATTCCCTGTGGTTTATTGTAGCATGACTGGCACTTACGCCAATAGAGAGTTGAAAAAAAACGCCTCTTTTAACGAAGCGCCTGAAAAAATTGCGAAAGAAGAGCTTTGCAGTCTGGTTCGCAAACGCCGCCCCAAACCTCGACACTGTGAAGAAAGCAATGATCGGTGAGATCCATCTTGGAACCGCAGCACCCCGCAACCTCGTCAAACGCGCCAAAGACAAGGCGCTTCAGCTTTGCGTTGACACAGGCACCCGCGCACATGGCGCAGGGTTCCAGTGTGACATAGAGCGTGCAGTCGCTAAGGCGGCCTCCGCACATTGCCAATCCTTCGCGCAGGCAGAGCAGCTCTGCGTGCGCGGTTGCGTCGTGTGTTTGCTCAACGAGATTATGTGCGCGCGCGATTACTTCGCCATTTCTCACCAACACCGCGCCAACCGGGACTTCACCACATTCGGCAGCAAGCTTGGCCTCTTCCAGGGCGAGACGCATGTACTGTTCCATTTTGATCGTACCGATCATAAGCGTCGTAACACCTCGTCCGTGTCAAAGTCCGCATATTGCACTCGCATGAGCGCGAGACCTTGCGGAGGAGCGGTTGGCCCTGCATCCGCACGATTTTTGCTGTTGATTGCTTTTGCAATGGAATCCTGCGGGAGTTTGCCTGAACCAATTTCGAGCATGGTACCGACGAGAATGCGCACCATGTTATACAAGAACCCGTTTGCGCTGACGTCATAGTATAAAAACTGCCCGCTCTGCGACCATTCCGAGTGAAAGATCGTGCGAACCGTGTGTTCCAGCTTGGAACCGGCGGACATAAAGGCAAAAAAGTCGTGCTCGCCCAGCGCGTCCCGTGCTGCGGCCTGCATCCGTTCGAGATTGAGCGGAGTATGCACATGCAGCGCGGTATCCCGGCAGAAAACATCTGCATGGGGGCCGAGTTGCAGGGTGTAACGATAGGTTTTATTCTTTGCCGAAAAGCGCGCGTGGAACTCCTCCGGCGCTTCCTCACTATAGAGCACGCGGATATCGCGCGGAAGGCGCATATTCATGGCGATGGCAAATTTATTCGCGGGCATGCGCGCGTTGGTGTCAAAATGTGCAACCTGCGCCCTTGCATGGACGCCGCTGTCCGTGCGACCGGAGCCATGCAGCTGAATTTGTTCACCCGTGACCGACATAATCGCCTCATTGAGCCGCTGCTGAACGGAGATGCCGTTCTCTTGCAACTGCCAACCGACATAGTTTGTCCCGTCGTATTGAATGATGAGGCGGATGCGGCGACTCATAGCGGCAGACGCTCCAACAGGATGATTGCCGACAATACAAGCAGTAGCAAGAGGGTGGCGATCAGGTCGCGTGCATGAAAATGCAGCTCGCGCATGCGCGTTCTGCCCTCGCCGCCGTGATAGCAGCGGCTCTCCATCGCCATGGCGAGTTCATCCGCCCGGCGAAACGCGGAGACAAACAGCGGAACGAGAACGGGAATCATGCTCTTGGCACGCTGAAAGATATTGCCGCTCTCAAAGTCCGCGCCGCGCGCCATCTGCGCCTTTTGAATGCGGTCGGTCTCCTCCATCAGGGTTGGGATGAACCTGAGCGCAATGGTCATCATCATTGCGAGCTCATGCGCAGGGAAGCGGAGCTTGCGAAGCGGTGCCATGAGCTTCTCCAGACCGTCTGTTAATGCAATGGGCGATGTGGTTAGCGTGAGGATGGATGTTCCGGCAACGAGTAAGATCAAACGAAGGGTGATAAAGATCGCCTGATCCAGTGCTTCCTGTGTGAGCTTGATAAACCTCCATTGAAACAGAACGGTATCTCCGGCGGTTGCAAAGAGGTTCAGGATAAACATGAACATCAACAGCCACTTCATCGGGCGCAGTGCGGAGAAAAAATAGCTCGCCGGAACGCGGGCGAAGGCGAACATAGCGACAAGCAGCAGAAACGGAAGCAAAAACACCGGAAGCGTTTTTACGACAAACACGATGGTGATGTACACCGCCATAAGGAGGATCTTGGTGCGCGGATCGAGCCGGTGGACAACGCTGTCTCCCGGTAAAAACTGACCGAGCGTGATGTTAGCGTTCATTGCGCCACCTCCCGATCAGCTCGCGTGTGAGTTCATCCATGCGATAATAGTCCTCTTGAATATCAATCCCGCGTTCGCGAAGCGCGCGGACGAGCTGCGTTGCCTGCGGCAGATTCAGCCCCATCTCCAGCAGCTCTGCGCTATGCGAGAATACCTCTTCCGGTGTACCTACCATAAAGAGTGATCCCTTGTCAAGCACGGCGATCCGGTCGGCATACATTGCGACGTCGTCCATCGAATGCGACACCATGATGATGCTCGTGCCAAATTCGCGCCGAAGGGATTCAACGAGGGTTAGTATCTCCCTGCGTCCGCGCGGATCTAAGCCTGCCATCGGTTCATCCAGCACGAGATATTTCGGGCGCATGGCGAGAATACCGGCCAGGGCTGCGCGGCGCTTCTCCCCGCCGGAGAGCTCAAACGGCGACTTTTCGGAGAAAGACTCATCGAGCCCGACTAAGCGCAGCGCCTCGGTTACGCGCGCGGAAATCTCCGGCTCTTCCAATCCCATATTCTTCGGACCGAATGCGACATCCCGCGCAACAGTCTCGTCAAAAAGCTGGTATTCGGGATATTGAAACACCATGCCGACCAGCGCGCGAATTTGCTTGCGCAGTTTCTTCTCGCGCGTGTCGAGGCCGTCCACCAGTACGCTTCCTTCTGTTGGCAGCAGCAGTCCGTTCAGGTGCTGAATGAGCGTACTCTTTCCGCTACCTGTATGACCGATGATGCCTAAAAATTCCCCTTCGGGGATACTGAGGGTAATATTGGACAATGCCGGATACGCAAGCGCGCTGCCCGGCAGATAGGTATGGCTGAGTTGTTCTATTTGAATCGGCATATTGCTCTTCCTATCCGTTGGTATGTGCGAGGGTGTGACTCAGTGCATTTGCCAGATCGTCGCAGGTCATCGCCTCGTGCGCAATTGGCAGTCCGGCGGCGAGCAGATCGTCCCGTAGTTTGACAAACGCGGGCGCATCCAGACGGCTTTGCTCCAGCAACGCGCGTTCGTTGAAGACTTCCTTTGGTGTGCCTTCCATCACAAGCCGTCCTTCGGAGAGGACAAACACGCGATCCGCGCCGAGCGCTTCTTCCATAAACTGCGTAATCATGATGACGGTCATGCCGTGCTCTTGATTGAGCTTTCTTACAGTAGAGAGCACCTCTTCACGCCCTCTGGGGTCGAGCATGGCGGTTGCCTCGTCCAGAACCAGAACCTCCGGCTGCATGGCGAGCAATCCCGCGATGGCGACGCGCTGTTTCTGTCCGCCGGAGAGAGCGTGGCTGGCCTTCTCGGCATAGGCGCTCATCTCAACTTCTGCCAGAGCCGCATCTACCCGCTTGCGAATCTCCGTCGGTGCGATGCCGAGGTTCTCGGGGCCAAAGCCGACATCCTCTTCTACAATGGTGGTGACAAGCTGATTGTCCGGGTTTTGAAACACCATGCCGACGCGGCGGCGGATTTCCAGAAGATTTTCTTCCTTCGTGGCATCCAGCCCTGCAACGGTGACCGTGCCTTCAGCGGGCAAAAGCAGGGCGTTGAAGAGCTTGCACAGCGTGCTTTTGCCGGAGCCGTTGTGCCCGACAATGGCAACGACCTCGCCCTTTTGAATGGACAGGCTGATGTTCTTGAGGGCCGTTTTCTCCGAGCCGGAATATTGAAACCCGACGTTCACGAGTTCGATGATGGCATTCGGGGTCATGTTTTACTCCTTATCATAAATCGTCGCACACGCTTGCTCTGTTTTATCCCTCACGTTGTGCGGCTTGTGAAGCGCATGTGTAATATGTTAAAATAATGTCTCAAAACGCTTATGTTCCCCGCGCAGTTCTGCGCAAAGGGCAATTTAGTATAACAAATACGGTCGCATCTTACAAGGTTTCCTAATTATGTATCAAATGACGGTAAGATGTGCCAAAGGACACAAGGAGCGAAAGAAATGAAAACCCTGTTAAAGAATGCGCGCTGCATCGTCACCTGCGATGATAGCGACTCTATTCTGCGCGGAGTGGATGTACTCATCGAAGATGGTGTGATTGCGCAGATAGGCAGCCTTTCAAATGTGGCGGCGGATGAAACGGTGGATGCAAGCAGCTGGATTCTCTATCCGGGGCTCATCAACACGCATCATCATCTCTATCAATACTTCACAAGAAACCTAAAGCATGTGCAGAATATGGAGCTCTTCGATTGGCTCACCGCACTCTATGATATCTGGGCGCACCTAAACGAGGATACCGTTCGCCTCAGCTCGCTGAGTGGAATGGGCGAACTGATGAAGTATGGCTGCACCACCTGCTTTGATCATCACTATGTGTTCCCCAAGGATGCGGGTGACTTGCTCGGCGCACAGTTTTTTGCCGCAGAGCAACTCGGCATGCGCATGGTGAGTTCGCGCGGGAGCATGAGTCTTTCACGCAAGGATGGAGGACTGCCGCCGGATTCCGTCGTGCAGACTACGGATGAAATTTTGCGCGACAGCAGAGAAGCGATTGAGCGCTACCACGACGCCTCGGATTTCTCCATGCGGCAGGTGGTGCTTGCGCCCTGCTCGCCGTTTTCGGTGACCGCCGATCTTATGCGCGAGAGCGCGGCGCTGGGACGGAGCTACGGGGTAAAACTGCATACGCACCTGTGCGAAACCAAGGATGAAGAGCGCTACATGCAGAGCACGCGCGGGTTACGACCTCTGGACTACATGAAGAGTCTCGATTTCGTCGGCAGCGATGTGTTTTATGCGCATGGCATTCATTTTAATACCGAGGAACTTCAGTTTCTGGCAGACACACAAACGGGTGTTGCGCACTGCCCCTGTTCCAACATGAAGCTCAGCTCCGGCATCGCCCGTATTCCGGAGATGCTCAAACTTGGCGTTCCGGTCGGCCTTGCCGTAGATGGAAGCGCGAGTAACGACAACTCCAATCTCTTGGAGGAGCTTCGCGTAGCCTATCTGCTGCACCGGCTGAACAGCGGGGCGGAGGCACCTAGCGGCTATGATCTATTGAAGATGGCGACCCGCGGCAGCGCAAAGCTGCTTGGGCGCGGCAAGCTGGGGCAGATTGCCGCGGGCTGTGCTGCGGATTTGTTTGCGATACGCTATGACCGGTTAGAGATGACCTGCGCCGGGCTGGATGAGGCGAATCTCTTTGGCACGGTTGGCTACAGCAGACCCGTTGACGCCGTTTGGGTGAATGGCAAGCAGACGGTACAGGACGGCAATCTACTGTTGATTGACGAAGAAAAGGCCGCCGCCGAGAGCAGAGCAGAGGTAGACCGTCTGCTCAGCGCGGGGATGGGACACTAAGAGAGGACTGAAACTCATTGGAACGAACAAAGAACATGACCGTGCGCGAACTTGTGCGCGGGGCGATCATTGCGGC
>JAEWYV010000191.1 GCA_023458615.1 Bacillota bacterium | reverse complement strand
CTCTCGGAAGGAAAGATGGAGCGCGTCGGCACCCAGTCCGGCGCATGGACGCATCAGGACGCGGGCGGCGCGGCTGAGAAACAAACCCTGCCCCTGCCGGACTACGCAACCGGCATCCGGCTCATGCAGCGCGCGCTGCTAGGGCAGGCGCTCGGCTCGATGGAGGAGCTGGACTGCGTGGCCTTCAAGGTGGTACACGCAAAGGACGTCACGGGTGTGCAGCTGCTGGACGAACGGGTGCTGGGCGCGATGGCGGCGTTTAACACCGTTGCGCCGAGCCACAACCCGCCGTATATCGCCGCGATTCGCCAGTTTCAGGAGGCGCTGCCCAACACACCGTTGGTGGGTTCCTTTGAGACGGGCTTTCACGCAAGCATGCCGCCGGAGGCGTATCTCTATTCCATCCCGATTGCGGTTTCGCGCAAATACGCCATCCGCCGCTATGGCTTCCACGGCGCGTCGCATGAATACGTCGCAACCAAGACAGCGGAATGGATGGGTAAAAAGGACTTCAAACTCATCTCCTGCCATCTTGGCGGTAGCGGCTCGCTCTGCGCGGTGGTCAACGGCAAATCCGTAGACACCAACCTTGGCCTCTCGCTGCAATGCGGCATCATGCACAACAACCGCTGCGGGGATATCGACCCGTATATCCCGATCTATCTGATGAAGGATTTCGGCTACACGATGGAGCAGATTGAGCGCATGCTCAACAAGGAGAGCGGAATGCTGGGCATGAGCGGCGTTTCCAACGACCTGCGGGATGTGGAGATCGCAGCAAGCGAGGGCAATGAGGACGCGAAAAACGCCGTCGAGAGCTATTGCTATCAGATTAAGAAACAGATTGGCGCGTATGCCGCCGCGATGGGCGGGGTGGACGCGATTTCGTTTGCGGGCGGCATCGGTGAAAACAGTGCGCTGGTGCGAAGGCGCGTCTTGGAGGGGTTAGAATTCCTCGGCGTATCGCTGGATTTGGAGAAGAATGAGACTGCCAAGCCCGACTGCGAACTCACAGGGACAACAAGCCGCGCGCGCATCTTCGCCATCGCCACCAACGAGGAGATTATCGTCGCCAGAAAGGCAAAAGAGTATCTGGAAAAACGCGCATAACGGGCAAAGCGCGCCGGTAATCATGCAAGAATTACGTTTCACAGATTCTTCACGATCCGGCTCAAACGATCAAAAATGCCGGATCAATCGGCTTTTTTTGAGATGAATTGCACGAAAATGAACTGCATGCGATTGTAACGGGATTCATCCCGATTGCAAAGAGAAAGCGTATGGTTTATACTGCGCATATGAAACGAAAAAAACGCAAAGGCAGATCAAAGGCGGATATCATTACAGGCATACTGTACGGGATCTTCGGGCTTCTGGTGCTCGCGGTTTTGTATGGTGTGGGCAACCTTGCCTATGCGCTGATGGGAGAGACCGTAGGGAACCACTACTATGCGTCTCTGGCGGAAAAAGTTGCGCCCGGTGACACGGTGGACTTTGCCAAGCTCGCGGCGGAGAACCCCGAGGTTCGCGCCTGGGTGCGCCTTGCGGACACGGCAATCGACCTGCCTGTTGTGGAGACGACCGACAATTCGTTTTATCTGACCCATCGCTTTGACGAGAAGAAAAACAAGCTCGGCACGCCGTTTATCGACGCGGGCAATTTGGGCGATTTTTCCGACCGGCACACCGTCATCTACGGGCATGCGCTCAGCAGCGGCGCGATGTTTGGCTCCCTCTGGGAATATGAAAACCCGAACTACTATACGCGGCACCCGAATATCCAGCTCTTCCTGCCGGACGGTCGGCAGCTCACGCTTCAGGTCTTCGCCTGCTCTCGTGTGGAGGGCGTTCGCAGTGCCATCCCGATTTCGTTTAACAGCGAAGCCGCGTATCGCTCGTTTGTAGACGGACTGATTGCTTCTTCCGCGTTTTCCAGCAATGTTCAGGTGTCCTCCAGCGACCGGATCGTCTCCTTCTGCGTCGTCCTGCCGGATGGCGGAGACGGAAGGATATTGGTGAGCTGCAAGGTGGTGGACGGCGGCGCGGTGACGACCATCACCGGCGGCGAAACGCAGGATGTGACGGAGGTTCCCGTCGAGACGGCGCAAACGCCGACGACAGAGGAACCCACAACGGAAGAACCCGCAACGGAAGAACCCGCAACGGAAGAAGCCGTTGGCTAACACACAATCACACTTCATGACGCTGCCTGGTCGGGCGGCGTTTTTTTAAACGGGTGGTTCGGCTCTCTGCCCGCAACGCTATTCTTTTTTAAAAATCAAAGCGCGGGTGGTTCGGCTCTCTGCCCGTTATGCTATCCTTTTTTTCAAAAATGTGGTATTCTATACACAATTGTAAGACGCGGTTTTCCCGAAGGGAGCCCGCGCATATTGGTACAGAACAGGCCGACCGAAGAGAACAACGAAGGGAGTAAACAAGATGAAGAAAAGACGTGCCCTGATCGCACTCGTCGTTTGCGCGGTGCTGCTGTTTACCCTCGGCTGCGCGGCAAGAAGCGAAGCGCCCGCAATGGTTGAAGATTCACAGGCGAGCGGCGCATATGACGCAGGCGCACCGCAAAAAGAGGCGGCAATGGCGCCGGAGATGGCTGCGGACTCCGCCGCATCGACCACACAGACCACAGGCGAACCCACGGGCGATTTTGACGTAAGAAAAATCGTTTACACAGCGGATATGAGCGTCACCGCGGACGATCCCGCCGCCTCTATGGCGACGCTGATGGACAAGGCGAAGTCGCTCGGCGGATATGTTTCCGGCAGCTATGCCACGACAGACGAGGCGGGAACCACCTACACGACGGCGACCATCAAGGTTCCGGCGGATCAGCTCGAAGCGCTGGTCACCGCGGCAAACGCCCTCGGCAAGGTGGACGATTATCGCCTGAGTTCGGACGATATCTCGCTCTCCTATTATGACATGCAGGCGCGGCTGGACAACGCCAAGTCCGAGGAAAAGCAGCTATTGGAAATCCTCGCCAAGTGCGAAACGGTGGAGGATATCCTCGCCGTGCGCCAGAGCCTGACCGCCGTTCGCGCGGACATCGAGAGCTATACCGCACAGATGAACCTCTGGGATAATCTGGTGGCGTATGCAACGCTCAACATCACCATCAACCGCACGCCAAAGACCGCGGTAGAGGGCGAGAAGGAGCTCATTCAAATCTGGAAAGCGTCGGACGTTTGGGGACGCATGTCGCGCGGATTCCAAAATAGCGCGCGCTTTGTCGTCAACGCGCTCGGCGCAATCGGCATCTTCCTCGCGGTTGCGGCAATTCCGGCGGGCGTTCTGTTCCTCGCCATCGGGGTGCCGATCATCGTGCACAGGAAGAACAAGCGCAAAAAGGCGGCTCAAGCCAAGGCGCTGGAAGCGCAGTCCGCCGAGCCGGACAACACAGTAAAAAAGAACGAATAAGTTTATAGAATCAGGGGGATGGATTAGGTGGTAACAATCAAAGAGGCTCTGACCAAGAAGGACTTGGTCCAGTTTATGGAGTTCCCGCTCAAGCTCTACAAGGGAAATCCCTACTATGTGCCGGATATCCTGTCGAGTCAGGTTGCCGACATGCAGAAGGACAAGAACCCGGCCTTCGCGTTTTGCCAGTCCAAGGCACTGCTTGCCTATCGGGACGGGCAGGTCGTCGGCAGGATTCAGGGAATTCTCAACAACCGCGCGAATGCAACCTTCGACAAGAAGTATATGAACTTCACGCAGGTGGATTTCATAGACGACGACGAGGTGGTGGATGCGCTGTTTGACGCGGTGGAGTCCTGGGCGCGGGAGCTTGGCTGCGAGGCGATGCATGGTCCGCTCGGATTTTCGGATATGGATCGCGAGGGCATGTTGATTGAGGGCTTCGACAAGCGCAGCCTCTTTTACACCTATTACAATCACCCGTACTATCTCAAGCAGCTCACGCGGCGCGGATATGACAAGCAGGTGGACTGGCTGGAGATGCGGCTCACGATTCCGACGGAACCCATCGAGTCGCTGACCAAGGTTTCGGAATATGTGAAGAAGCGCAAAAAGCTCCATGTGGTCAACCTTGGGGACAAGCCGCTCAAGGAGCTCATTGGAGACATGTTCTCGCTCTACAACAAGGCGTATGTGCTCTTTGGCATGATTCCGCTCACGCCCGCGCAGATTGAGAAATACGTCGGCGAGTTCCGCCCCATGGTGGATAAGCGCACCACGTCGTTTGTCTACACCGAGGAGGGCGAGATGGTCGCGTTTGGCATCTGCTGCCCCGCGCTGGATGGCGCCATGCAGAAGATGCAGGGCAAAACGGTGCCCTTCGGCTGGATTCGCCTCTTAAAGGCGCTCAAGGGCAAGAACGATACGGTCGATCTGTTGCTCATCGCGGTGCGTCCCGATCTGCAGGGGCAGGGCGTCAACGCCATCATCCTCGACGACATGCAGCATAAGCTCATCAAGCATGGTGTGCGCTATGCCGAGACGGGGCCGATGCTGGAGATCAACGACCACATCCTTGCCCAGTGGGAGCGGTTTCAGGGCGTGCAGCACAAGCGCCGCCGCTGCTTCGTCAAACAACTCTAGTCACCTAAAAAACGGCTGTCTGAAAAAGGGCAGCCGTCGTTTTATTATTTTGATACAATCTATAGGCGCTATGTGACAAACTATCGTGATAAAATGCCTGGAAGTGCTACAATCAAGATAACAAAAGAGGGAGGCAATTACTATGAAACTAAGCGCACCGAAATTCCTTGTTTGGCTGCTCGCGCTGATTCTCGCCGGACTGGCGATTGCGAGCAAATATGTCGGCATTCCCTACATTGGCGACTTCGTGAAGCAGTATGATTTCTGGTTCCTCGTCGCAGCCTACGGCCTGCTCTTCCTTGGCACCATCTTTAAGGGACTGTAAACAAACGCAAACGCATACGCCCTGCCCGCTTTGGCGGGGCGCAAAAAAAGCGATGGCACTTCCAAACGGAATGTGCCATCGTTTTTTGTTGGGGGGTCTGTTGGGGGATAATGTTAAGCTTGGCTGGCACCGGAGCGTTTTTGATTCACTTGCGTCATACGATCAAAGCGTGGTCAACGCCTGCATGATCGCCTGATAACCCTCGACGGATTCATAGAGCGCGTCGAGCGCGATGTATTCATCCGTGGTGTGCGCAAGCGATTCCTGCGAAGGCCCGTAGCCGATGGTCTTGATGCCCGCTTCGCCCGC
>JAEWYV010000190.1 GCA_023458615.1 Bacillota bacterium | reverse complement strand
TCATCGTGATGTATGACGGCAAAATTGCCGCCTATTTCCCCAGCACAAAGGGGCTCTCCCGCAGCGAGCTGGGCTATTATATGCTGGGCGTAAAGCAGCAATCGCCCGAAGAGATCGGAGGCGCACTCCATGACTAAACGAAAGTTTTCCCTCGCGGGGGATACCGCGTTTGAGACCGTCAAGACATTACTTGCGATTCTCATCGCGCTTGCGATTACGTTTTGCGTGCTCGCGCTGACCTGCGAGAACCCCGTTGCGTCGTTTATCACCATGTTAACCGGGCCGCTCACCAAGATGCGTTATTTTGGCAATGTGCTGGAGTCCATGGTGCCGCTGGTGTTCTCCGGCCTTGCCTGCTCGCTGCTCTTCCGAACGGGGCTGTTTAATCTCGGCATCGAGGGCATCTATTATATCGGCGGTGTGATTTGCTCCTACATCGCCTGTCAGGCGTTCGGCAATACGTTTACGCATCCGCTGGTGGCGATTCTGGTTCCGGCGCTCATCGGCGGGCTGTTGATGCTCATCCCCGGCTATCTCAAGGCGAAGTTCAACGCAAACGAGCTGGTCACCTCGCTGATGCTCAACTCGATCTATCTGGGCGTCGGGCTCTGGTTTATCAAGACGTTTCTGCGGGCAACGGACTATTCCTCCACGGCATCCCCGCTTTTTGAACAGTCCGCTTGCCTGCCGTATATCATCCCCGGCACGCGCGTGACCATCGGCATCGTTCTTGCGGTTGCGGCGGTTTTATTCATCTACATCCTGCTGTTTAAAACAAGGTTGGGATATCAGATTCGCATGACGGGTCTCAACCCGAACTTTGCACGCTACTCTGGCATGAACGCCATGAGCCTCTTCCTGCTCGTGCATTTCATCTCCGGCTTTTTAGGCGGCGTTGGCACCTCGGTAGAACTGCTGAGCATCTATTCACGCTTTAGCTGGGTCGCCCTGCCGGGGCTTGGATTCAACGGCGCGCTGATGGCGATGATTGGCAAAAACAACCCGATCGGCGTGCTGGTTGTCGCCTTTGGCATCAGCTATCTGCAGATTGGCGCGGAGATCATGAGCCGCAGCACGACCGTGCCGGTCGAGGTCATCTCGATCGTAACCGCGACGCTGGTTCTGCTCATTTCGGCGCAATACTTCCTGCGCGGTTGGCGCGAAAAGAAACTGCTGAAGGAGGGCCTGCTGCATGTCTGAGTTCTTCAAAGTCATCTTCAGCGAAGAGTTCCTCTCCACGGTGGTGCGCGTGCTGGTTCCGTTGCTGTTCGCGAGTATGAGCGCGTATATCGCGGCGCTGGCGGGCATGCCGAATATCGCGGTAGAGGGCATCATGCTCATGAGCGCGCTCTTTGCCGTGCTTGGCAGCTATTGGACGCAGTCGAGCTGGCTGGGATTACTGATCGCCATTGGCGCGGGCCTTGCCATGGCGGTGATTCTGATGCTGTGCACGATTAAGATGGGCACAAACCCGATTCTCGTCGGCATCGCATTGAATACCTTCTCCGCTTCGTTTACGGTTTTTCTGCTCTATCTCTTTACCCAGAACAAGGGCACAAGCGCGTCGCTCGCCTCTCTGGTGCTGCCGATTGTGAATGTTCCCGTCATCGAGAAGATTCCCGTACTGCGGGCGATTTTCTCCGGGCAATATACGATTACCTACATCTGTATTTTGAGCATGATTTTATTGGCGGTGCTGGTGTATCAAACGCCGCTTGGCATGCGCATGAAGGCGGCGGGACTGGACGAGCGCGCGGCTAAGACCGCGGGTATCAACGTTAACCGCGTGCGCGTCATTGCGGTGCTGCTCTCCGGGCTGCTTGCGGCGCTCGGCGGCGCGTATATGACCACCGGCTATCTTTCGATCTTTACGAAAAATATGATCGCGGGACGCGGCTGGATCGGCATCGCCGCACAGGCGATGGGCGGAACCAATATGCTGGGCGTCGCGATTACCACATTCGTCTTCTCCCTTTTTCAGGCGGTCACCAATGTGTTTTCGCTCTATGATCTGCCGAGCGAACTGATCAACATCATTCCGTACGTAGGCGTTCTGTTGGGCATCATCCTCTTCTCCGTCTCCACGTACCGCAGCAGCAAGAAAGGATAACAACCGAACGTGCAAATCTATATCGATTGTGACCCGGGGCATGACGATGTGCTCGCGATTCTGCTCGCGCTCGCGCACCCGGATCAATTTACCATACGGGGTATTACCACCGTTGCTGGAAACAGCACGGTTGAGAACGTGACCGAAAACATCCAAAAAGTACTAGATTATCTCGGCTATTCGATTCCAATTGCGCAAGGATGCGCGCGGCCCCTGCGCCGCGACCCGGAGCCGCAGCCTACCGCGCATGGTAAAAGCGGCATGGACGGCCCTCTTCTGCCTGCGCCGACCTCGCATCTGGATACTCGAAACGCGGTGGAGTTTCTGCATGAAGAGATCATGAAGCAAGCGGAGCAGGTGACTCTCGTTACACTTGCGCCGCTGACGAATATTGCGACATTGTTTCAGAACTATCCGGAGGTGAAGCAGAAGCTTGCGCGCATCTGCATGATGGGCGGCAGCCTCCAAGGCGGCAACATCCTCCCGCGATCGGAGTTTAACATCTACCACGACCCGGAGGCGGCAAAAATCGTCTTTCACAGCGGGGTGGATATCACCATGAGCGGGCTGGAGGTCTGCGCGGAGGCAAAGACGTATCTCAAGGACTTTGCGCCGCTGCAGCATGGCGGCCGCGTCTCGCGCCTGGCGTATGAATTGATGGATTTCTACAGCGAGTATGCCAGAGCACGCAACTGGGACCATACCAACGTGTTTGACGCGGTTCCGGTTGCGGAGTTGATTCAGCCGGAATTATTCACAGGGCAGGAGTATCGCGTGGATATCGAGACGGAAGGCGATCTCTGCCGCGGCATGACGGTTGCCATTCAGGGCGAATTTAAAGCGCCAAAGAGCCGCGTAACCGTTCTGGAGCATGCGGATGGACCGCGCTTTTCTGCGCTGATGCTGGACGCGCTGCGTATTTTGGATCAATCGCAGCCCGACTAAAGGGCAAACATGTATGTTCAAGCAGGAGGTATGTTATGGCGATTTCGGTATACGAGATTCGAAGCAGTCTTTCCCAGATGCCGCGGGAGCATTCCGCCGCCTTTTTAGGCGCGGTTGAGGCGGCGCTCGGCGAAAAACTGGAGCCGATTTCGCTCAATGCCTTCGAAAAGGAGCCATTCGGGCTCATCTATATTTCCTCCGGCGGCAGCGAGGGGCTGTTTTTACAGCAGTTTTCCTCCTACGATAAACCCTGTTTTCTGCTCACCAGCGGGGATAGCAACTCGCTTGCCGCTTCTATGGAAATTCTCGCCTACCTGCGCCAGCACGGGCGAAAGGGCGAAATTTTGCATGGCGATGTGGAGAATATTGCGCGGCGCATCCGCGTGCTCTCCCGCGCGGCGCGCGCAAGAGGGCGGCTGGGCGGACTTCGCCTCGGCGTGGTCGGCAAACCATCGGACTGGCTGATTGCGAGCGAGCTCGACCGCGCCGCCTGCAAGCAAAAGCTGGGCGTTGAGGTTGTCGATATCCCGATGGAGGAGCTGCAAGCGGCAAATGCGGCATCGCCCGCTGTGGAAAACGAATGGACGACGAACCTCCGCGCGTTGGGCTATGACAAAGTCGAGATGGACAAGGCACTCGCCATCTATTCCGCGCTCAAGGCAATTATCCTCCGGCATAATCTCGGCGCAATCACCGTGCGCTGTTTTGATCTATTGGGTAGCGTTTGCACCACGGGGTGCCTCGCGCTGGCAATCCTCAACGCGGAGGGCATCTATGCCGGGTGTGAGGGGGATGTTCCGTCCACGCTCTCCATGGCGATCCTTGGTGAACTCAGCGGCAAGCCGGTCTTCATGTGCAACCCCAGCCGCATCGACACACGCGAGGGACACATGGTGCTGGCACACTGCACATTGCCGGTCAATATGCCGTGCGAAATGGCGCTCACCACGCACTTTGAATCCAGCATCGGCGTTGCCATTGCGGGGACGATTCCAGAGGGAACCTGCACGGTGTTTAAGGCGGGCGCGGATCTGGGGCGATATTACGCAAAGGCGGGAAATATTCAGAAAAACTTGCGCGAAGCATCGCTTTGCCGCACGCAGATCCAGGTTGCGCTGGATGATATGAGCTATTTTTTGACCGATCCGATTCAAAACCACCATCTGGTCTGCACGGGTGACTATACGGATGAGATTAAGGAGTTTTTCGCGCTGCTGTAGACGTGATGAACGTGATAAAATAGTAGAAACACGTTGACACACGGAGGAAAAACAGATGAAGAAAACCATTCGCCCAAAGCTGGAGCGAACCGATATTGTACTCATGGACGACGTCGTCTATTCTCAACCGCTGGCCTATTTCGGCAGAAAGCCGAGGCCGCTGAAGATGATGCTGCTCCGCCCGATCGAGTGGTGGGGCGAGACGCAGCTTCCGCCGCTTCCAACGATCCTTTGGGTCGTGGGCGGCGCGTGGCAGCAGACGTTCCCCTCCTGGCGCATGGCGGAGTTTAGCTATTTGGCGTATGCGGGGTTTCAGGTAGCGGCAATCGACTATCGCACCATCAATGAGGCAACATTCCCCGCGCAGGTGGAGGATGTGAAGGCCGCCGTACGCTTCCTCCGCGCAAACGCAAAACGATATGGCGTGGACCCGGAGCGCATCGGCATCATGGGCGACTCGGCGGGCGGCTACCTCGCAGCCATGATCGGTGCCACGGGAGACGACCCTGCGTTTGAAACCGACGAATGGGCGGGGTATTCCAGCGCAGTGCAGGCCGTTGTGGACTGGTATGGTCCGATCGATCTTTGGCGCATGCGGCAGGACGAACTGGAGAAGAACCCGACCGCAAGCGAGGAGGATGCGCTGTTGCTGCGCCTCTTTGCAGGCTGCCCGATTACGCAGGAGAACCATACTTTTTTAGAGAGCATGAGTCCGGAGCGCTATCTTTCCAAAAATACGCCGCCGCATCTGATTCTGCACGGCACGGCGGACGATATGGTGAGCGTAAGCGAGAGCGAGCGATATTACGACGCACTGATACAAACAGGCGCAAAGGCCGATTTGGTCTTGCTCGAAGGCGCAGGACATTGCGATCAGGCATTTTCGCAGCCGGAGGTGCAGAATATCATACTCGAATTTTTTACCAAACACTTAAAATAAACAGAAACTTTGGGAGGGGATCGCTTTGCGGCTGACACGCGACATACAGGAGCGCATCTACGCGGGCGTTCTCGGGAAAATGATTGGGGTCTACCTCGGCCGTCCGGTCGAGGGGTGGACATATGAGGCCATAACCACGCGATTTGGCGAAATAACCAACTATATCAATCAGGAGCTGAACCTGCCGCTGGTGGTCACGGATGACGACCTCTCCGGCACGTTCGGCTTTTTTCGCGCGGTGGAGGACGATGGTTTTGCGCCAGAAGTCTCCGCAAAATCTGTCGGCGAAGCTTGGCTCAACTACATTATCGAGGACAAGACCATCCTCTGGTGGGGGGGCTTGGGCAACAGCACAGAACACACGGCGTACCTCAACCTCAAGCGCGGCATCCCTGCGCCGGAGAGCGGCTCCGCGGCGCGAAACGGCAGGGTACTCTCGGAGCAGATCGGCGCCGAAATCTTTATGGATGCGTTTGCCATGATGCACCCCGGCGACCCGGAGCGTGCCGCGCGCGCGGTGCGGGAGAGTGCGAGCGTCTCCCACGATGGCATTGCGTTGGAAGCAGCGGCATTCCTGGGCGCGTTGGAAGCGGCGGCGTTTACAGAGCAAAACCTGGATCGATTGTTTGACGAAAACGAGCGGTTTTTGACCAGCAAATGGATGAAACGTCTGGTGTGCGATGTTCGAAACATCTGCGCAAAGGCTGGACACTGGCGTGAGGTGCGGGACTATCTGCAGGCAAACTATGGCTATGATCGATACTTAGGCAACTGCCATATCGTGCCAAATCATGCGTTGACACTCGCCT
>JAEWYV010000189.1 GCA_023458615.1 Bacillota bacterium | reverse complement strand
GCGGAAGGCGTTTTTCTCACGCAAAAGGATGTCCGCAGTGTGCAGTTGGCAAAGAGCGCAATCTGCGCAGGCATCCGCACCCTGCTGCACGAGGCGGGGTTAAAACCCAAGGACTTGACGGCATTTTTCATTGCGGGCGGGTTCGGCTCTTTTATCGACCTGAACAGCGCGGCGGAGATCGGCCTCTTTCCGGCAGAACTCATCGGCGCCGCGCGGGTGATTGGCAACGCGGCGGAGACAGGCGCGGCGATGATGCTGCAGGACAGCACCCTCTGTGAATCGATCAACAGTGCATTGGATCAGGCGAAGGCCATCGACCTCTCCGCAAACAGCTATTTTGTGAACCAGTATGTGGAGGGAATGTGCTTCTAGCCGACTGACACCGGGAATTTGTTAGCAGGCGTGGATCGTTATGAATCAAATAGAGGCGCTTTTCGTGCCGGGCGATCCAAGGAGATTACCGTGCGGGAGGCGCTTTTTCTTCTGGCAATCATTCGAACCAATTTTTTTGCGAAAGAAAGCTGACAAGCCACCACCCCAACAATTCTGAAAGAGGATAACCATGCTGGAGAGCGCCCTTACCCATCTGTCGGGTGCAATCGGAACAGATGTATTTTCCATCGATCGCAACGCGCGCAGCGTTGGCGACGGCAACCGCTTTTGCGCGGAATGTCGCCGCTGTGACGCGCGTATTGCGCATCTGTATGGTTCCAGCGAGGCCTGCCGTTGGAATGGGCGATATATCTACTACTGCAACCTCGGCCTCATCTTCTGCGCGGCGGCGGACGACCAACAGGGCGTCGTGATCGGCCCGATCGTCATGGGCGATCTGGGGGATACCACCGACCAACTCATGGATCGGCAAATGCTTGCTCCCATTCAGAATCTGCCCTGCATGGCGACCGATCAGGTGCGGCATCTTTGCGAGCTGCTGTTTCATCTGGCTGCTCCGCGCGTTCCGGTTCGACTGGAGGCGGCGGACAACCGGCATTATCTGGAATACGAGCGGCGACTCAAGCAGCTCTTGGAATCAGGGGATCGCCACGGGGTTCAGGTGCTCATCAACGAGCTCATCGGGCGCATCTATTTTGTGGACGCCATCGACTTTGACTCCATTAAGCAACGCATTGCGGAGCTCGCCGCCGTGCTTTCTCGCGCAACAATCGACTCCGGCGCGGATATCAACGTGGTTTTCTCCATCAACGACAGCTTTATCAAGGCACTCAATCAGGTGCGCGATATTGACGAGCTCAACGTCTGGCTGATTGATTTGATCAACCGGTTCATGGATTCCACGTTTAACTTTGAACGCGTGCGCACGGCGGACTTGATCCATAAAATATATGAATACATCCGCGTAAATCTCGACCAGAAGATCACGCTGGAAGGCATCTCCAAAGAGGTGTTTCTCTCCAAGAACTACATCAGCACCATGTTTAAGGAACACACGGGCCAGAGCCTCACCTCCTATATTAACACTGTGCGCATCAACAAGAGTAAAAAGCTGTTGCTGGAGGGAGACCGCACGCTCGCGGAAATCGCGGGATTATGCGGCTTTGACGACCAGAGCTACTTTACCAACGTCTTTAAAAACATCGTTGGCATCTCTCCGAATAAATTTCGAAAATCCAAATAATCTTCAAAAACGCTGTAGTTTTCTGCAATCTTACAACTTCGGCATCTCTTACAATCTAGGTAAGGTCAGAAGAGATGTTCAAGGAGGAGAAAACAGGATGAATCAGCAGTTTACCAAAACCGCGTATACCAATCTGAATGATTTCGTATACGGCAAAGCCCTCCATCCGGTCGTTTTGAAGAATGGCATGTCCATCGGCGGGGGAACCGTCTATCCGGAGGTCAACTTTACGCTGCCTCCCATGCTCATCACCAAGGAAACCATGCCGGATGTCATCAAGAACTATCGCGAGATCATCACGGGAATCTGTGACCGGGCAAGAGAACTCTATGTCCCCGGCTTTGTCGCGGAGATTGAAACCCTGCCGCCGATGACCGAAAACCCCGCCTGGGGCATCGAGGTCTGCAAGACGGTTGTGGACATCATCAAGGAGCACGAAGCAAAGTACGGCATCAAAGGCAGCGTCCGCATCACGCCCAACGACATCCGCGAAGGGCGCGAGTTGGAGCACATGTGGCACGGCAAACATTGGGATCGCATGCTGGAAACATTTGAAGGCTGCGCCAAGGCGGGCGCGGATTTTCTCGCCATCGAGTCCGTCGGCGGCAAGGAGACCCATGACGAAGCGGTTATGTATTGCGACATCGCAAAATCGATCTTCGCGCTCTCCATCCTCGGCTGCAACGATATGAATAAACTCTGGACCGAGATCGTCGGCATCGCAGGGCGCACCGGCACCATCGCCGCCGGAGACACCGCCTGCGGATTTGGCAACACCGCAATGGTGCTGGCGGATCGCAACTATATCCCGCGCGTGTTTGCCGCCGTGGTACGCGTGGTCACCGCGGTGCGCAGCCTCGTTGCCATCGAGTGCGGTGCAAAGGGCCCGCATAAGGACTGCGGCTATGAGGGCGTCTATGTGAAGGCGATCACGGGAACACCCATCGCGATGGAGGGCAGAACAGCCTCCTGCGCGCATCTTTCCCCGGTTGGCAACATCGCGGCTTGCGTAGCCGACCTCTGGAGCAACGAATCCATTCAAAACATCAAACTGCTGGGCGGCATGGCGCCGACGGTCAGCTTTGAGCAACTCGCATATGATTGCCGCCTCATGAACAAAGCAACCGAACAGGGACACGCCCTGCTGCTAAGAGACCTGCACGCGGACAGCGACAGCGCGCTTGACCCGCAGGCCTATGTGTTGCGCCCCGATGTGGTGCTGGAGATCTCCAAAGAGCTCGTTCAAGTAGAAGGCAATTACCAAAGATCGAGAAAGGCAGCCGAGCTTGCGCTGCGGCACATCACAAAAGGTCATCAGAACGGCGAACTCGCGCTCAACAGCAAGGAGACCATGTGGCTGGATCAGCTTTCGGAAACGGTTGACGCCCTGCCGCAGGATACCAATCAGTTTATCGCGCAGGTCATCGACGACTGCGAGAAGCTCGACCCAAAGAAATACGACATGTAAGGAGAAGAACATGGAAATCGTAAAGAATATTTCGGAGCTCCTGCAAGCCGGCAAGGCGAGGGATGTGAAGGCACTGGTACAGCAGGCGAT
>JAEWYV010000188.1 GCA_023458615.1 Bacillota bacterium | reverse complement strand
AGCTTCCCGATAGAGAAACGGTCGGAAGCCGACGCCTTGCACAATCCCGCCGATGTTGAGTGCATATCGAATCATGAGTTACCCGCTTACGCTATAAACACTATTAATGCAGAGCATTATAGCACTTTGCGTGAGAAAACGATATTTTTGTCACACTAGTTAGAGCAGATCCCGATAATATAAGCCCGTTGTGTGTGGTTCATCCGTCTTTTGCCCCTGTAGGATTCGCTCCGTGACGGAGACAACCTCGTCTTTGCTCTCGCGGGTAAAATACAGCAGCTGAAAATCCAGACCGCTCAGATTGCGACCGGCAAGGTCGAGTGGGACGCTGTTGAGCACCGTGGCGGTGCGGCGTTGCTGACACTCCACGGGAAAATCGATCTGCTTGCGGTCGGTCAAGGTACCGCGCTCACCGCAGTTTGAGCAGCCGATGGAGGCGCGGATGGGGCAGTTGCGCACGTGCATCAGCGGAAGCGAGCCATAGGAAACGATCCCGCGCGGGAGCGTGCCGCCAAGGGATTTGATCTTCGCCATCGCGAGCTCGATTGATACGGTGAGGCAGCCGAGCCCCTGTGATTGATAAAACAGCAGGGATTCGGTGTTTGTTATATTTAGCCCAAATCCGCCCAACACCTCCAAACCCAGCCGCTTGCCAAGCTCTATGCCATAGATGTTGTTGGCATAGACGGCGCGTAGACCGAGCACGACTAGCTCGGAGAGCTTCTCGTCAAACACTGCTTCATCCTCGGGAAAGAGCAGCGTCGGCAGTTCGGCGACGAGTTTTTCTCCGTAGAGGCGAATCATTTGCTCGTCGATCTTCTCCGCGGGTAGCAGGATTTTTTCGAATGCCTCCGCGTTTGCAATCTGCTCTGCCGAATAAAATCTCGCCCAGAGAACGGGCGTTTCTTGCATTGTGCGGTAGCGCGCGGGCGGTTGAATATCATACGCCTGCCGCTCGTGCGGGTGCGGCTGTTCGCGCAGGGCAAGCAACTTGTCCAGCGCGTCGCGCCTCAGCGCGTTGAGCGCGGCGGCGGGCAGGGTAAAGCCTTCTATCAAATCGGCAGAAAATGTTCTTAGATAAAACGGGGTACCGCCGGTTTTTTCCAGATTCTTTTTCACAGCGGCCTCGTCCAGCGCGCGATTGATCGCGCACTCCGGCGCGCCGCCCGATACGGTTATCTCGTTTGTTCCGTCGCCAACGCGAAGGGAAACGCCGTCTGCCCGCATCGTAAACGCCATGTTTACGGGTACAAGCGGCGTCTCGTTGCGGTAGAGTGAGACGAGCTGGCGCAGAACGCTGTCCGCGTCGGTTACGTCATCCTTAGTGCGATAGCCAAACATCTCTGCGTTTCGCTTGCCCGTAAGGTAGCCATCCGTAAAGCCGCTGCGGGAAAACACCGCGCGGAGCGCCTCCGCGTCGTAGGGCTTGCCCTCCAGCGCGAGGCGGCAGGCCGCCGTCGCCGCTGCAACGTATTCCGGTCGCTTCATGCGCCCCTCAATTTTAAAGGAACCGACGCCGACCGCCGCTATCTCCCGAATGCGCGGGATGAGCGACATATCCTTGAGTGAAAGGGCGTATTCGCTCTCGCCGCTCGTCCAATTGAGGCGGCAGGGCTGGGCGCAGAGTCCGCGGTTGCCGCTCCGCCCGCCGAGCATGGCGGAGAGATAGCAAGCGCCGGAAACGCTCATGCAATGCGCGCCGTGGATGAACGCCTCGGTCTGCACGGATACCGCGGAGCAAATCTGCTCCATCTCTTTTAACGTAAGTTCCCGCGCGAGCACGATGCTGTCAAAACCGATCTCCTCAAGATAGCGCGCGCCGTCCACATTGTGCACGGCGGTCTGGGTGGAGGCGATGCGACGGAGGGTAGGATACCGCCCGGCAAACAGGCGAAGCGCCGCCATATCCTGGAGGATAACCGCGTCCGCGCCGGCAAGCGCGATGCGATCCGCCTCCTCTTCCAGCGCGGGCATCTCCTCGTCAAGCAGAATGGTATTGACCGTTACATAGACCTTTACGTCGCGCGCATGACAATAAGAGACCACGCGATGGAGGACGGTCTCTTCAAAATTCGCCGCGTTTCTGCGGGCGTTAAAGTTTTTTCCGCCGAGGTATACGGCGTTTGCGCCGCAGCGAACCGCTGCAAGGAGCTGCTCTTCGCCGCCAACCGGCGCTAATATTTCGGGTGTTGTCATGGTTTGTTGCCTTTCGGGTTCGGGCTGAAGATGCTTTCTTATTTAGAACGCACCTTTGCCTGATAACGGTATTCTACGGCAAATGTTGCGGCGGGGCAACCATGCGCAGATTTCTGCTGATTTGCGCGACAAAACTAAAAATCCCGCCGGGCTTGCTTGCACGGCGGGATTATGGAATCAGATAAAAACCGAATTACGCTTTGACGGAGTGATAGATCGCGAGAACATCCTGCCAATAGAGCTTCTTCAGCCCGCCGAGCGGACGCTCGCTGCCAAAGGCCGCGCCGGTTGCCTTCTTCGCCATCTCTTCAAGGCGGTCTTCGCCGATGCCGAAGTCCTTGAGCGAGGACGGCAGACCCATGCGCAGAAAGAATGCCTTCAAGCGATCAATACCCTCCTGCACAATCGCGTCTGGATCACGGAAGCTTCCCTCAACGCCCATGACGTTGACCGCGAACTGCACGAACATGTTGATATTGTCCTTGTAGACATATTGCATCCAACCGGGGGTGAGCACGGCAAGCCCCGCACCGTGGGGAATATCGTAGACGGCGGAGAGCATGTGCTCCATGTCGTGGCAGGCCCAGTCCTGCTCGCGCCCCATGCCGACAAGGCCGTTGTGCGCAACCGTGCCGCCAAAGCCGAGTTCGCACCAGG
>JAEWYV010000187.1 GCA_023458615.1 Bacillota bacterium | reverse complement strand
CTTGTAGAGATGGAGGATACAACATTTGTATTCGGCGCGTTGTTTGTAACGGCGAATTTGATGGAAACATTGCTGGATCGCGCATTTGCCAGCTATGGCATCACAAGCAAACAATGGCTGTTACTGATCACGATTCAGTCGCTTTTTCAGGAACCGCCAACGGTGACGCAGGTTGCATCCGCAATGGGCACCTCGCACCAGAACGTGAAACAGGTTGCGCTCAATCTGGAAAAGCACGGGTTTCTGCGGCTGGAAAAGGACAAGCAGGATGCAAGAGCGATACGCTTGTTTGTTACGGATGCTTGCCGTGCATTTGCCCAAGAGACCCAACAGGCAGGTGGGCAGTTCATGCAACAAGCGTTTCGCGGCGTTACCGGCGAGGATGCACACGGTGCAAAGAATACGCTCTTCGCACTTTGGCAAAATGCGTTGAAGATGAAATAAGAAACACACAAAACAACTTAGAATCAGAATAGAGGACAGGGAACTATGAATAGGAAGACATTGATTTTATACGCATCGCAATATGGTTATGGTGCGGAGTGCGCCAATCAACTGCGCTCGCTTATGCCGGAAGAGGTAACACTCGTAGATTTGACAAAGGCAACAAATCCGGATTTGGAAGGCTATGATACCGTTATCGTTGGCGGGTCGGTGTATATGGGCAAGGCGATGCGTCAAACCATCGACTTTTGCGCGGCAAATGAAAGCGTGCTGCTGCAAAGGAAACTGGGACTGTTTCTCTGCTGCGGACTGCCGCAAAATGTAGAACAAAGCTTTGCTGCTTCGTTTAGCGAACCGCTTCGCAAACACGCGACGGTAAGCGGCTGCTTTGGGGGTGAACTGCGACTGGGCAAGATGAAGCCGATGCATAAGATGATTGCAAACATGATGCAAAAGGCGGGTGGAAAGAGCGGAATAGAACCGCCCAAACCAAACCCGAAGGCGATTAACGAATTTGCTAGTGCTATGCAGAGCAATTGATTTTTTACAGTTGGAATCGGGGAATCTAGTGGGGGAAGCGCAAAGGCCGCCCGTTTGGGCGGCCTTTGACGCGCATGCAAAATTTTATTCGTAGTCCGCGATTAGAACCGCCGTTGGAGAATTGCAGGCCGTGCGCTCTAACTCTGTGAGCAGACCAGTGGCCGGATCAATTCGGTAGAGAATCAACTCATTGGAGTCCTGAAATCCGGCGAGCAGATATTCCCCGTCCGGTGTCAGACAAAAATCGCGCGGCGTTCGAGCACCTGTCTGCATGATTGTAACTAGGTCGAGCGTCGCATCTTCCCGAATGTGATAGATCGCGATGCTATCGTACCCGCGATTGCTCGCGTAGAGGAACTTTCCGTTTGGATGCAGTTTGATGCAGGCGGCTATTGTTTCACTCGTACAGCCCTCCGGCAGAGTGGAAAGAGCTTGCAATAACTTTGCCGTCCCGGACTCGTTGTTATAGTCGTAGACTCGGACGGTATTGCCAAGCTCGGTCACGAGATAGAGATAGCGTCCACTCTGGTCAAACACAAACTGGCGCGGGCCGTCGCCCGGCTCCGATGGAATGCTGGGGGCAGCGTTGGGAGAAACCAAGCCGCTATTCCAGTCCATACCGTAGACGCGCATCTCATCCGTGCCAAGATCGGCTACGAGCAGATGCTTGCCGAGCGGATCGGACGAAACCTGATGGACATGCGGGCTGGCCTGGCGCGCCGGATGCGCGCCGTGCCCATAATGCTGCACAAAACAGGATGCGGTGCCGAGACTGCCGTCTGCCAAAATTGGAAAAATGGAGAAACTGCCGCCCGTAAAGTTCGCAACCAGCACGTGCGTGCCGCTTGGGCTAACCTGCAGATAGCACGCGTCGCCGCCGCCGGTCATTCGGCGATTGAGGGGCTTAATATCGCCCGTTTTAGGATTGACGGCGAAGGCGGAGACAGACGAGGATGCCTCGTCGTGAAACTCCTTTAGCTCGTTGACCGCGTAGAGAAAATGCCCGTCTGCGCTCAGGGCAAGATAGGTCGGGTTATGCGTTGCCTCGGCAAACTGACGGGTGAGGTGCCCGGCTTCATCCATGCGATAGACGGTGATGCCATCGCCGCTGCCATAGATGCGCTCGCCCGTGCCCAGAATGATGGTCTGGGTATAACCGCCAACGAAGACAAGCCGATGTTTCATACCGATTATGCTCCTTTAATTGATATAGGAAAGAATCCATTCGCGCGATGCACTATGCATTGATAATTCTCTCAATTGCCCAAATAACGCCGTCGCTATCGTTGGATGGTGCCACCAGCATGGCGCTGGTTCGAACATGCTCGCTTGCGTTTTCCATTGCAATCGAAAGAGCCGCCTGTTCAAACATGGCGATATCCGCTGTCCCATCCCCGACCGCAGCAACATGCGCATGGTCAATTTGCAGATAGGCGCATAGCGCGGCAAGTCCGCTGCCTTTTTCAACGCCGCGTTGATTAATCTCTAAGCCGCCCTGCACAGAGCGAACAAGATCAACCGGATATTGGCGGCAATAGGACTCCAGCTTCGGCAAATCATCGGGATGTTCAAACGAAATATAGAACTTCTCGATGCCGGTCGTTCGCGTTGAGAGCAACTCGCCAACGTTATCCACCAAAGAGCGCCCGCATTCCAGCGTAGGATGATGCAGATACTCGGTGTGGTAGCGCGCGGCATCCATCCAGCAGTCGCGATTGACATAGGCGACTCCGTCGGCATAAATCTCATTTGACACAGAATAGGTTCGAACCTCTCGCTCGATGGCTTGAGCAATCCCCAGCGGGAGATGATTTTCATAGAAATTCTCATTGCGAACGGTGTCATACCCGGTGGCGCCGTTACTCACCACAAAATAGCGAATCCATGGCAGCTTCTCGCGAAACATCTTCAACTCCGCCAGACTGCGACCCGTTACGACCGCAACCTCAACGCCTGCATTCCGCAGGGACTCGACCGCCGCGACCACCGCAGGAGAGAGGGAAAGATCACTTCGAACCAGCGTGCCGTCCACATCCAGGGCGGCTAATTTCATATTTGCCATGCCTTAACCTTTCGCCGCCGGATATTCATTGCAGAGCAGACGATAGGCGGGCTCGTCCTCCTCGATGCTGGAGAACCGGCCAAGCGGCTCTAAAAAACGGTTGTCATGCACGTCGTCATTGCACATGCTTACCTCACCGAGCAGCACGGGGCCGCCGCCCGGTTCCACGGTAAAATCATGATATAGATATGGCTGAATGGAGATACTCTCGCCGGGGGTCAGACGAATCTTCGTTCCGGCGGGAACGGTAAACGTTCGCCCGTCGCAATGCAGCGTCACATCAGATTGTCCCAGCCGCTCGTCTGGCGTGGAAGTGTAAACCTGAATCAGCACGTTTCCACCGCCGCGATTGATGATGTCCTCCATCTTGCTCCAGTGAAAATGCATGGGGGAATACTGCCCTTCTTCCAGATAGAGCAGTTTCTCGGCATACGGTTTTGGATAGGTGTCGCGGCTTTGATAATTGCCGTTTCGAATTGTGACCAATGAAAAGCCCATCTTGGAAAAATTGCCGCCGCCGTAGTCGGTGATATCCCAACCGAGCATATTATCCCGGATTTCATCAAACTCGTGGTTCTTCTGCTGCCAGTCCGCCGGCGTCCATGCGCAAAACGGCGGTAGGGCAAAACCTTTATCGGCGGCAAACGCCTCCATACGGCGGATGGCCTGGTTGATTTCGGATCGCTTCATGGCGAGAACTCCTTTATTCAGAGTGCGTTGCGGATAAAACTGCCCATAGCGCACAGAGTAACTATGGATTGGTAGACAAAACGAGCGCTTCCGCCCGCAGTTAGTATCATATCGTATCAGCGATGAATATGCAATCGCAACGGCACTGTAGATGTATGCTGAAATTTGGTAATATAATAGGAAAGTTTCTCGCCAACTGCTATAATAGGAGACATGAAATTTTGGATGATGCGGCGGAAATAGCCGATCTCTTGTTGAATTTCAAAAATGGTGGAATAGTGTTAAACGGGTATCCAATCGAATCCATAGTACAACTTGAATTTCAAAATGCTAGAGTTGTATGAATCGGGTATTCCATCGAATCCATAGGATAAAGGAGCAGCTAAGGGTATGATCTACTATTTTTCCGGTACGGGAAATTCAAAATGGGTTGCAGAACAAATTGCACAGAAGACAGATGATACGGCA
>JAEWYV010000186.1 GCA_023458615.1 Bacillota bacterium | reverse complement strand
CTCGACGCGGGCGAGAGTATGAATGTGCTCGATTTCCTCGAACAGTATAAGTGTGAATCGCTCAAAGATGTCGGCGAGCATGTGATCATCGTCGGCGGCGGCAACACCGCAATGGATGCCGCACGCGCCGCAAAGAGAATCAAGGGCGTCGTCTCTTCCAGCATCGTCTATCGTCGCACACAGCGCTATATGCCCGCAGACGAAGAGGAATTACAGCTCGCGCTGGAGGATGGCGTGGAGTTTAAGGAACTGCTCAATCCAGTTGCATTGCGCGACGGCAGGCTCATCTGTAAAAAGTGTGTGCTTGGTGCGCCGGATAGCAGCGGCAGGCGCTCCTCCGTTGAGACGGACGAACTGGTCTCCCTCCCTTGCTCGTTGTTGGTTTCCGCCATCGGCGAGAAGGTGATCGCTTCCGACTTTATCGACAATGGCATCGTGCTCACCGAGCGCGGCGCGGTCAAGGTAAACCCGGACACGCTGGAAACCAGCGAAACGAATGTATTTGTCATCGGCGACGCAAACCGCGGTCCCGCAACAGTCGTAGAAGCGATTGCAGACGCGCGCAAGGTTGCTGACGCAATCGTCGGCAAATACGCCGTGACCGTGCCGGAAGAATCCAAGGCCTGCTCCGGCAATTGCCTCGCCAAACAGGGTTCCCTCGCGGTATACGACAGCGCAGGCCGCGAGACCGAACGATGCCTTGCCTGCTCCACTATTTGCGAATGCTGCGTTCAGGTTTGCCCGAATCGCGCCAATATCGCAATCGAGGTGGAAGGCATGGATATGCCGCAGATCATTCACGTGGATCGCATGTGCAACGAGTGCGGCAACTGCACCGTGTTCTGCCCCTACGACAGCGCGCCATATAAGGAAAAGTTCACCTTCTTCTCGACCGAAAAGGAATTCGATGAGAGCGAAAACAAGGGTTTCTTCGTCCTTGGCGGCGGAAAAGTCAAGCTTCGTCTCGACGGTGTTTCCACCGTGAAACTCGGAACCAACGCGATTGATCCCGATATCGAAAAGATCATCAACGCGGTCATCTGGGATTACAGCTATCTCTTCTAAATCAACCTTGTGCTTTGCGCCGCCGTTTCTGTCTTCGGAGACGGCGGCACACATTCTGATCCTGTTATCATCCCGCCTCCAGGAGGTTATTACATGTCTACACTCACCATCAACGGTCAGACCATCGTCGTTGAAAAAAATCAAAAGCTGCTACCGTTTCTGCGCGATGAGCTGTTGCTCACCAGCGTAAAAAACGGCTGTTCCGAGGGTGCCTGCGGCACCTGCATGGTGCTCATCGATGGCAAGGCCGTGAAGGCCTGCATCCAACAAACTGACAAACTTGACGGAAAGAATATTGTCACGGTCGAGGGCTTAAGCCCGCGTGAGCGAGACGTTTATGCCTATGCATTCGCCGTCTCCGGCGCGGTACAGTGCGGTTTTTGTACGCCCGGCATGGTCATCAGTGCCAAAGGCTTGATCGATCAAAATCCTGATCCTACCCGCGCAGACGTCAAAGAAGCCATCAAAAACAACATCTGCCGCTGTACAGGCTACAAGAAGATTGAAGACGCGGTTCTGCTCAGCGCAAAACTGTTTCGTGAAAACACCGAAGTGCCGAAGACAGAATTGCCCGGCACGGTTGGCGACAGCATCAAGCGCATCGAAGTGGTCGATAAAACGCTCGGCAGCGCAATGTATGCAGACGATCTCCATCTGCCCGGTATGTTGATTGGCTCAGCCGTGCGCAGTGCTTATCCGCGCGCAAAGGTACTCTCCATCGACACAAGCGCTGCAAAAGCAGTCGCGGGCGTCGTCGCCGTCTTCACGGCGGAGGATGTCCCCGGCGCGAAAAAGATCGGGCATTTGGTGCAGGACTATGACGTGTTGGTTCCCGTCGGCTCCATTACACATTTTTTAGGCGATGCGATTGCGCTGGTTGTTGCGGAAAATACCGCGGCACTGGAAGCGGGTAAGCTCGCTGTCAAAGTGGAGTATGAGCCGCTTACCCCTGTTCTCTCTGCCGATGATGCCTGTCGGGAGGGCTTCGAACTGGTCCATTTAGAGCGCAAAGATAATCTGCTCTCCTACCAGTGCGTGAAGCGCGGCAATGCGGACGAGGTCATCAACAACAGCGCGCATGTGGTCACAAACCACTATAGCGTACCATTTACGGATCATGCGTTTTTAGAGCCGGAATGTGCGGTTGCCGAAGTAGAGGGCGACGGCGTGCATATCTTCAGCGGCGATCAGGGCGTGTATCAAACGCGCAAGGAATGCTCCATGATGCTAGGTTTGGCGCCGGAGCAGGTTCGCGTTACCGCTATGATGGTTGGCGGCGGCTTTGGCGGCAAGGAGGATATGAGCGTTCAGCATCATGCCGCGCTTGCTTGCTATCTGCTCAAACGTCCCGTCAAGGTTCGTTTTACCCGTACAGACAGCCTGCTGATCCATCCCAAACGCCACGCGATGGAGATGGACTTCACCACCGCCTGCGACGCAGAAGGTCATTTGACCGCGATGCGCGCGCGCATCATTGCAGACAGCGGCGCGTATGCCTCTCTTGGCGGCCCGGTGCTACAGCGTGCCTGCACACACGCAGCGGGTCCCTATAACTATCAAGATGTCGACATAGAGGGCTATGCCTACTATACCAACAATCCACCGGGTGGCGCGTTCCGCGGCTTTGGCGTAACGCAGAGCTGCTTTGCAACGGAATGCAACCTCAATCAGCTCGCGGAAAAGGTCGGCATGACTCCATTTGAGTTCCGTTATCTCAACGCCATCCGTCCCGGTCAGATTTTACCAAACGGGCAGTTTGCCGACGAAACCACCGCACTTGTGGAAACGCTGGACGCGGTTCGCCCGATTCTAGAGCGCAACCCCAAGGCGGGAATTGCCTGCGCCATGAAAAATAGCGGCCTCGGCGTTGGCGTGCCGGATGTTGGACGCTGTCGTATTGAAGTGCTGGATGGCAAACTGCATCTGCATTCCTCCGCTGCGTGCATCGGTCAGGGCATGGGTACGGTTCAAACACAATTTGTAAAAGAAATCACAGGACTACCGCTGGAGCAGATCGTCTATCATGTGCCTGACACTGCCAGCGCACCAAATTCCGGTAACACGACGGCATCGCGCCAGACGCTCTTTACCGGAGAGGCTGCTGTTCGCGCGGCAAAAATGGTGAAGGACGCGATGGATCAAGCCGGTTCTCTTGCCGCGTTGGAGGGACAAAGCTTCCTCGGCGAATATGAGGGCAAAACCGACGCGATGGGTTCCGACAAGCCTAACCCCATTTCACATATTGCCTATGGTTATGCTACGCAGGTGGTTGAACTAGGCGAGGATGGCAAAATCAGCTGTGTCACCGCCGCGCACGACGTTGGTCAGGCGGTCAACCCCGTCTCGCTCGAAGGTCAGATTGAAGGCGGCGTCGTCATGAGTCTTGGCTATGCGCTTACGGAGG
>JAEWYV010000185.1 GCA_023458615.1 Bacillota bacterium | reverse complement strand
GATCAGGTGGATAACTCCCTGACCGGAACGATTACGTTGGTTGGAAACGATATCAGCATTCAAAACGGCGCCTACCTGCCACAGGGCACGGTTGCAACCGAGGACGCCAGCGGAGGAAGATGCTATGACAAGTAACGCGTTTGGCCTCATCTACACAGGAGAAACAAACCCGCTGCTGCGCGATTTAGCGCTTTCGCGTTCCGTCGCCGCAGTTCCGTTTGGCGGCCGCTATCGCTGCATCGACTTTATCCTTTCGGATCTGGTCAACTCCGGCGTAACCAGCGTCGGCCTCATCACACAAAAAAACTATCATTCTTTGATGGATCACCTCGGCTCCGGCAAGGAGTGGGATCTGCATAGAAAGCGCGAGGGTCTCTTCCTGCTGCCGCCGTTTATGACCAAGGAGAACACGGGGCTTTATCGCGGCAGTGTGGACGCAATCCGCTCCTGCCTTGGCTATGTGCGCCGCTGCCCGCAGCAGTATGTCATCCTCTCCGGCAGCCACACGATCTTTAACATGACCTTTAACGAGATGATTGCGCGGCATGTGGAAACGCGCGCGAACATCACCATGCTCTACAACGAGGCGGAGACCGAGGTCAGCGACGAGCAAAACCTCGACCTGCGCCTGCTGATGGACGCAAACGAACGCGTCACCGAGATGGAGTTAAACCCCTTTACGCCGCGCTCCACGCATAGAAGCTGCGACGTGATGATCATGGACAAGCTTCTTTTAGAGTATCTCGTGGAGGAGGCCTATTCCCACGGGGACTATGACCTCACGCGCGATATCCTGCTCAAGAAATGCGCAACGCTCAAGATCATGGGCTTTTCCTACAGCGGCTATGTCGCGCGGCTGGATTCCGTCAACGACTTCTTCCGCCATAACCTTGCGCTGTTGCAGCCGGAGGTAAGAAACGATCTGTTTAACCCCGCGCACCCGATCTATACCAAGGTTAAGGACGAGGTCAGCGCGAAATACGGCGAAAACGCGGTGGTGAAAAACTCCATGCTGGCGGACGGCTGCCAGATTGAGGGCACCGTGGAAAACAGCATCGTCTTTCGCGGCGTCAGCGTAAAAAAAGGCGCGGTCATCAAAAACAGCATTCTCATGCAGGGCGTGAGCATCGGCGAAAACTGCGTGATGGATCACGTCATTCTCGATAAGGGCGTAACCGTCCGCGAGAGCCGCACCCTCAACGGCTACGACGGATTCCCGATCATTCTGAAAAAAGGCACAACGATTTAACGGATTTGCACCCGCGCGGGGACAGTCATCCTGCGCAGAAATACGGCGGGCGGCGGCTCGTCTGGCTTTCTATCTCTCGAAAAAGCGGAAATTGAAACAAATCAGGGAGGGCTTTTTCATGAAGGTGTTATTCTGCGCGAGCGAATGCGTACCGTTTGTGAAGACGGGCGGTCTGGCGGATGTTGCGGGCGCGCTGCCCGTTGCACTGGCTGAGCAGGGGCATGATGTTCGCGTCATTCTCCCGAAATACCGCGCAATCGACGAATACTGGAAGAGCCGCATGGAGCATGTCTGCCATTTTCAGGTGGACTTCGGCTTAGAGAAGCTCTATTGCGGCATCGAGCGCGTCGTGGAACTTGGCGTCACCTACTATTTTGTAGACAACGAGTCCTATTTCTATGTCAACGAAATCTATGGCGACGGTCTGGCGGAGGGTCTGCGGTTTGCGTTTTTCTGCCGCGCCGTGCTGGAGGCGCTGCCAAGGATTGACTTTTTTCCGGATGTGCTGCACCTCAACGACTGGCAGACGGGGCTGATCGCCGCGCTGCTCAAGATACAATACGCCGCCAAGGCGGACTATGCGCGCATCCGCAGCGTGTTCTCCATCCACAATCTCAAGTATCAGGGACTGTTCTCCTGGCGCGAAATCGCGGGCAGGCTGGGGTTGGACGATCGCTACTTCACCTATGAGTATCTGGAGTTTTACGGCTGCATCAGCTGTATGAAGGCAGGTCTGGTGTTTGCCGACCGGCTCTGCACCGTGAGCCCGACCTATGCCGAGGAGATCAAGACCCCGTTCTTTGGCGAAAACCTCGACGGCCTGCTCCGCGCGCGGGAAAACACGCTCAGCGGCATCCTGAACGGGCTGGATTATACGATCTTCAATCCCTCCAACGACCGCTTTTTGCAGCACCATTTTGACCTCGACAACCTGAGCGGAAAGCTCGCCTGCAAGCGGGACTTGCAGCGCGAATGCGGGCTGGAGGAGCGGGATGTTCCGCTCATCGGCATGATTGCGCGGCTCTCCCAGCAAAAGGGGCTGGATCTGGTGGAGCGTGTGCTGGGTGATATCCTCAAGAGCGATGTGCAGATCGTCTTCCTCGGCAAAGGGGATCGGCGGTTTGTCGATTTGCTCAACTGGGCCAACTGGCGCTATCCAAAGCGCGTGCATGCGCGCATCGAACTCGACGAAGGCTTGGCGCACCGCATCTATGCCGGCAGCGACATGTTCCTGATGCCGTCCCAGTTTGAGCCGTGCGGTTTGAGCCAGATGATCGCCCTGCGCTACGGCAGCGTGCCCATCGTGCGCGAAACGGGGGGACTGAGGGACACCATCACGCCGTACAATCTCTATACCGACGAGGGCAACGGTTTTTCGTTTGCCAACTACAACGCGCACGAGATGCTCTTTACCATCGAGCGCGCGGTGCAGTATTGGAACGAGGACAAGCCCATGTGGCGGCGGATGATGCAGCGCGGCATGGCGGATCGCTTTGACTGGGTAAAGCCCGCGCGCGCCTATCTCGACCTATACGAGAAGATGCTGCCGCAGGCAAAGGCGGAGCCGGAAATTCAAAAAGAATTAGAAG
>JAEWYV010000184.1 GCA_023458615.1 Bacillota bacterium | reverse complement strand
AAAGGCAACGCCCTCGTCGGAATTATAGGGGATGCCGAGCGCGAGCAGCGTATCCGCAAAGCCCATCACGCCAAGGCCGATCTTTCGCGTGCTTCGCGTCATCTCGGCGATGCGGTCGAGCGGATAGTTGTTTACGTCAATCACGTTATCGAGAAAATGCACCGCCTCTTCAACGGTTACCTTGAGCAGTTCAAAGTCAAAGCGCGCCTCGCCGTCTACGGTTTTGAGCATAGTGGTGAGGTCGATGGAGCCGAGGTTGCAGCTCTCGTAGGGCAGCAGCGGCTGCTCGCCGCAGGGGTTCGTGCTCTCGATTTCGCCGATGCCGGGGACGACGTTGTCCCGATTCAGCCGATCGAGAAATACGATGCCTGGTTCGCCCGTCTGCCAGGCGGCGTCCACGATTTCGTCAAACACCTCCCGCGCGGAGAGCTGGGAGACGGATTTCTTGGTCTTGGGGTCGATGAGGTCATACGGTTCGCCCGCCTCAACCGCGCGCATGAACGCCTCCGTCATGCCGACGGAGATGTTGAAGTTGTTGATGTCGTTTGTGTCGCTCTTGCAGCGGATAAACTCCAGAATGTCCGGGTGGTCGATGCGCAGAATGCCCATGTTCGCGCCGCGCCGCGTTCCGCCCTGCTTGACGGCCTCGGTTGCAACGTTGAACACGCGCATAAAGCTGACGGGACCGCTGGCAACACCGCCCGTGGAGCGGACGGTTGCGCCCTTTTGACGCAGGCGCGAGAAGGAGAAGCCCGTGCCACCGCCGGATTTATGGATCAGCGCCGCGTTTTTCACCGCCTCAAAGATATCCTCCATGCTGTCCCCAACGGGCAGCACGAAGCACGCCGAGAGCTGACCCAGCGGGCGGCCTGCGTTCATCAGCGTTGGCGAGTTGGGTAAAAAGCGAAGCGAGGTCATGAGCTCGAAGAAGGAATCCGCCGTTGCGTCAAGATCCGCATCGGGGTCATAGTTTGCGTCCGCGGCGGCGACTGCGCGCGCCACGCGCGTAAAAAGACCCGCAACGTCCTCGGTTACGCGTCCGGTTTCGTCCTTTGCCAGATAGCGCTTTTCGAGCACCTTTCTCGCGTTTTCGTTGATGTCTGCCAGTGCCATAGTCCGTCCCATCCTTTACCTGTGTCTTGATTCAAATTCGCATTTCTATCTGCGCGCAAACGCCAAAGAAAAGCCTGCGCCAGAGGCAAATCATTATAAAATCGGAGTGATTTTTGAATAGATGATAAGGCGCCCTGTCCAGGCGCATATAGAGCATATCACCATATCTGGTGTCATTCAAGACGAACCAATGCTAGATATTGCGAGTTTACAGATCGTTAACTCTTGTTACAAACTGACTTTAAAAAACAGTTCAGTCGCATTGGATCACCGGAAAAAATGCAATAAACACAAGAAAAGCCCGGAGATTTCTCCGGGCAAATCGGCAAAAACAGATGTAACAGGGGGGTAGCAACTGTTACAGCGAAATCAAAGATCGAGCGATTACTTATAGTCGAGAATGAGCAGTCTGCATTCTCCGAGCGCGTCGCTTGTCAGCGTTGCGGTGTTGGCGTTGAGAAAATGCGTCCTGCGCCCCGCGTTTTCGGCGAGCAGGGGTTCAAGCCCCTCCACGTTAAAGTGCAGCGCGGGCGTTTTGTAGTGCATGGGGATGAGCACCTTGGCGTGCAGCCGATCCGCCAGCGCGGTTGCCGTCTTCGCGTTTATGGTGAATACGCCGCCGATGGGCGCCAGGAGAACATCCACATTGCCGATCTTCTCGATGGTTTCGTCGGAGAGCATATGTCCAAGATCGCCCAGATGCAGCACGTTTAAGCCGTCGATCCGGTAGGAGAAGACGATGTTTTCCCCGCGCTTTGCGCCCTTTTGATCGTCATGATAGCTCGCGTAGCCCGTAACTTGGATGTCGCCCGCCGTGTGTTCGCCGGGTGTGCGGATGACGAGCGGCGTACCCGCAACGCTGGCTAAGCAGTTGTGGTCGTGGTGGTCGTGGCTGACGGTCACCGCGTCGCAGGTGATATCCGTTAGCTCATAGCCCGTCTCGCTGTCGCAGGGGTCGGTCAAAATCGAATAGCCGTTTTCGGCGGTGAGCAGAAAGCAAGAGTGTCCGTACCAGGTGATTTGCATGTGTGTCATCTCCTTTTTATGCGAAAATAAACCGAGCGCCACCGCTCAGGTTTGATGTGAAAGCGTCTTTGGTTTCACAAAAGAGTTTGGGAAAGAAAAGGCGGCAGGGGGATTGCCGAAGTGACCGCTAGAGGGCAAGCAGCCGTGCCAATGCGCCGCCGAGCGCGCCGCAGGAGGGGAGAAGCGGGGGTCGATCCTTGGGAGCAATGGTGTGAAAGAGTGTTTCCGCCGCGCGTTCGGCCTTCTGACGGGCCGCGGGGCTGGCGCTTGCCACGACGGCGAGGAGCAGCGCGCGATGAAAGACGGGGTGATCCGGACAGCCGGAGCCGGAATGCCGCTGAAGCGATAGCATGCGGTTGATGGCGTGATTGCCCTCGTCCGAGGACGGGAGCGGGAGCGTTTGGTTGACCCGCTCGACAAGGGCGCAAAAGAAGTCGGGCGAAAAATCGAACAGCAGCCAGCCGTTGACCAGCCGAACTTCGCTAACCAGCGGCGCGCCATAGAGCGAGCCATAGTCGCAGGGAAATGCCGCGTCGGGGGCAACGCCCTGCGGCGGGCGGTAGCTCGCGTGCGCCGCGCGCGCGGGCAGATGGATCTTTTCGGCGTCAACGACGAGGCCGAGCGCCCTGCCGAGCGCTTCGGCAAGCGCCGCTTTGATGTCGCTTTCGAACATAGATGCCATAACGCCAGTTTAGCCGTACCCGTTTCAACTGTCAATCATTGCTGTGACAGAGCTGTGAAATTCAATTGCGAATCCGCGGAAAAGCAGACTGATTTCGCGAATTAATGTGAATTTTTACATGAATACTCAATCGTTTCAGGCGTTTTTGTTTCTATAAATGTGAATTTCACGTCTGAGTTAGCGACGTGGTATATATGATATGGTATAATGCCTGCATCCGGGGAAATCCGGAACGGGCGCGGCGCGATAGCAAACAGGCATTCAGCGCGTCTGCATCCCGCTTTGTGCTTCCGTCTATCCAATCATCCAACATGGGAGGCTGCCATGCCAAACAAACAGCTGCGCTGTCAGGTCAGCGTCCGCATCTTCGGCGAAGAGAAGTGCTTCGGCCCGGGTGTTGCGGATTTATTAGAGCGCGTGGATCGGCTCAAATCCCTGCGCAAGGCGACCATTGAGATGGACATGGCCTACAGCAAGGCCTGGAAGATTGTAAAAGTTGCGGAGACCAACCTCGGATTCCAGCTGCTCAAATCCGTCACGGGCGGAAAGGGCGGCGGCGGCGCGGAGCTGACGGAGGACGCAAAGCGTTTTCTGGTCGCCTATCGCCAGTTTGAAGAGTCGGTGCGCTCCTATGCGGACGAAGCGTTCGTAGAGATCATGGGCGGCTGACGCACGAATGAATCGACAAGGAGAAATTCGGAACATGCAGTTTACGAAGGTTCACGGACTGGGCAATGACTTTATCATCCTTGACGGGCGGACGAATTCGCTCAACTATCAGGCGCTTGCGCCGCGGCTTTGCCACCGGCAGACGGGCATCGGCGCGGACGGCCTGCTGATCATTGAAAACAGCGACCGCGCGGATATCCGCATGCGCATTGTCAACGAGGACGGCAGCGAGGCCGAGATGTGCGGAAACGGCATCCGCGCCTTTGCAAAATACGTCTACGAACAGGGCATTGTGAACAAGACCGAGTTTGCCGTGGAGACGCTCGCCGGCATCATGCGCCCGAAGATCGTGCTCAAAGACGGCGCGGTCAGCGGCGTCACCGTGGATATGGGGGAGCCGTATCTGGAGTGCGCCGAGATTCCCGTTGTGGGCGAGGGCAGATGCATCGACCGCGAACTCACCGTTCAGGGGCAGAAGCTGCGCTATACCACCGTGCTCGTCGGCGTGCCGCACACGGTCATCTATGTGGACGACCCCACGGATAAAAAGTGGATGGGGCTCGGCTGGGATATTGAGCACGCGAGCGTATTCCCCAACCGCACCAATGTGAATTTTGCGCACGTGGTGGACGATCATACGCTGATCATGCGCACATTTGAGCGCGGCTGCGGCCCGACGCTTGCCTGCGGAACGGGCGCCTGCTCGGCGGCGGTTGCCAGCTTCCTCAACGGCTACACCGGACGCAGTGTGGATATCAACATCGAGCTTGGCACGCTGCATATCGATTGGGCGGAGGATAACCACGTCTACATGACCGGCCCCGCCGAGATTGTTTACACGGGAGAGATCAAGCTCTAACTTGGGTTTTCTAAAAGGGCGGCGCTGCCGCCTTTTTTTATTGCCGGAGCCATTCAAAATTGGATAACATATACAGAAATAGACCGAACCATTGTCAATGCCAGCGGGTTGTGATACGCTGTTGCAGACGGTCAAAGACGACATACGTTCTTGCTTTTTTTATTCAGACAATCTAAGACAATTTGAGTCAATTCTATCGGATGGGAGTATTTGCGCAATGGAGACAATCGCAAAAAGCGAAGCGGTTGGCATGGACGAAAAAGCGTCCGCCGAGCTGCTTCGCAAGAAAACCTTCAACCGCAACAAATGGTTTTTCTCGGTCAGCGGCATCGGCCGCGACATGAGCTATTCGCTCATCGACTCTTTCCTATTGATCTATATCCAGTTCGGCGTTTCGCTTACCCTCGCGCAGTTTACGACGCTGAGCCTGATCATCGGCGTCGGCGGGCGCGTTTGGGACGCGATGAACGACCCGCTGATGGGCGCGATCATCGAAGGCTCGCACTTTAGAAAAGGCAAGTTCCGCCCGTGGATTCTGCTGGGCGCAATCCTCTGCGGCCTGGTCATCATCACGATGTTCAACGTGCAGAGCATCCCCGGCTGGCGCTTTGTTGTGTTTATGACGGTGATGTACCTGCTCTGGGAATCGACGTTTACCATGAACGACATCGGCTACTGGGCGATGCTGCCGAGCCTTTCGAGCGTGAAGGAGGAGCGAAACTCCATCACCACGCTCACGGTTCTCTTTGCCGGCGTTGGCGCAATCCTCGCGCAGGGCTTGATTCCGCAGGTGACCGTTGGCGATATGCGCGCGGGCTATCGGCTGGTGTCCATCATCATCGCGGTTGCGTTCATCGGCTGCCAGCTGCTGCTGTTCTTCACGGTGAAGGAGCCGCCGCGCCGCAAGGTGGAGCAGACGGAGAACATCTCGCTCAAGAAGATGTGGAAGACCATCATTCGAAACGACCAGATTCTCTGGATGACGCTCTCGATGCTGTTTTACAACATCGGCAGCACGATGCTCATCGCGCTCGCCGCAAACCTCCTCTACATGGAGATTGGCTACAACGGAACGCTCTACTTCTACGTGGTCGTCGCCTATGGCGTCACCATGGTCGCCGTCAACGCGCTGTATCCGTGGCTGGCCAACAAACTCGGCAGAAAACGCCTGCAAAACCTGAGCATTCTCGTTGCGGTCATCGGCTATCTTGCCATCGCCGCGATGGGCTGGACCTCGATTCTGCCGTTTAATATTGCGCTGCTGTGCGCGTTTTGCATTATGGTCTCGGCGGGTCAATCGCTGTTTTACATGACCTGCATCATCAACATGACCAACTGCGTGGAATACAACGACTATAAATATGGCGAGCGGAACGAGGCGGTTGTCTCCACGCTGCGCCCGTTTATGGCGAAGTTTGCCGCCGCCATGCATACGCTGATTGTCACGCTCGTGCTTGCCGTCTCCGGCACGTTCCTCCTCAGCCAGTCCATCAGCACGCTGGAAACCCAGCGCGATTTCTTCGACCGGCAGGATACCGCCGCGCAGACGTATTACATTCAGCAGGTGCAGAGCTACCTGCCGCAGTATGAAGGGCTCGTGAGCGGGACGGAGGAGTTCAACGCCGCCGCCGCGAAGGTGGACGCGCTGATTGCCAAGGACAGCGTCATGAGCACCTATCAGATCGACGCGAAGTACGTCCCCGTGCTGAAAGAGGCGATGGTGGTGCAGTCCAATGCGGACGGCACGACGACGGAACTTGGGCGGCTCGGCGGATTTGACGCGGCGAGCCTGACCTCCGGCGGCAAGTACGCGCTGAAGATTGACGATCTTGCCAGCGGCGCGGAGAGCGCGGCGAACCTGAGCTTCCGCGACCAGAGCACGCTGACCATGCGCATCTGGGTGCGTGTGGCGATGACGATCCTGCCGATCGTTCTGCTGCTGCTCTCGCTCTATACGCAGAGAAAGAGATTTTTCATCGACGAAGATTTTTACGATCAGATGATGACAGAGATTAAC
>JAEWYV010000183.1 GCA_023458615.1 Bacillota bacterium | reverse complement strand
TATAGCTACTCGCGACGGGGTTGAAGCCAACCGCGCGGAGCTGAAAGCCCTTAGACGTGTAGAAGAGGAAATACCAAATTGCGATGCCGAGCAAAACCGCGATCACGATGCCCCATGTGATGCGAAGGTCGGGAATGATGCGGCCGATCTTCGACGCGTCCGGCACGGGTGCGGTCTGCGGCACGCTGCCTTCGCGAAGGGCGGTTGTGTACAGATAGCCCATGAAGAGCGTCGCAACATAGTTGAACATGATCGTGGTGATCATCTCATTGAGTCCGCGCCAGGTTTTCAAGATGCCGGGGAGCAAACCCCAGATGCCGCCCGCAACGGTGCCCGCGAGCACGGCGAGGATACTCACCCACCAGCCCTCGTGCCCGATGAGCAGGCTCACTGTGATGGCAGCCATCGCGCCCGTCAGGAACTGTCCCTCGCCGCCGAGGTTGAATACGCCGCAGCGATAGGCAAAGCAGGTGCAAAGCCCCGTAAAGATCAGCGGCATGGCGCGCACGACTGTGTTTGCAAGGTTAGTCTTGCTGCCGAATGCGCCTTTCATCAGGAATCCGATCGCTTCGACCGGGTTTTTACCGAGCGCGAGGATAATCAGCATACCGATGACGAACGCCAGCAGGATGGAGAGAATCGGAATCAGGATATTGAGCGTTTTTGTTTTTTGCACGTCGTTTCCCCTCCTTTACTTGCCCGCCATCGCGAGGCTGATGGTTGAAATCGGCGGATTCTTGCCGGAATACTCACCCATGACCTTGCCTTCGAACATGACGATGATTCGATCGGATAGCTGGAGCACTTCATCAAAGTCCGCGCTGATGAGCAGTACTGCGCAGCCCGCGTCTCTTGCGGCGATCATATTGTCGCGCACATAGCGTGTGGCGCCGATATCGAGGCCGCGCGTGGGATGGACGGCGACGAGTAGATCCGGCTTGGCTTCGAGTTCGCGCGCGAGGATGACCTTTTGTTGGTTGCCGCCGGAGAGGGAACGGATTTCCTGATCCATACCCTGGCAGCGGATGTCATATTTAGCGCGCATAGCCTCTGCGTAATTGCGCATGGCTTTTTTCTTGAGATGCCAGCCGCTGAGGTCGCAGAACGCGCAGTCCTGCGTGCTCTTGAGCAGCAGGTTCTCTTCTACGGTCATGTTGCCGACAAGTCCCATGCGGTTGCGGTCTTCCGGAATGTGGCTGACGTTCTTTTCGATGAAGTCCGCTGCGGTTACATGAGACACGGCGCACCCTTTGAGCACGACCTCGCCTGCCTCCGCCATCGCAACACCGGTGACGATCTGGCTCAGCTGGCTCTGTCCGTTTCCGTCCACACCCGCGATGCCGAGGATTTCGCCCTTGCGTACCATCATGGATACACCGTTGAGGCCGTTGTGCTTGCTGGTCTTGTTGAAGTCCACGTTTCTTAGCTCGATGACGGGCTCGTCCGCGGATTCTTTCTTTTCATATTCGCATTCGACGAGGTCGCGCCCGATCATCAGGTTTGCGAGCTCTTTACCGTCGGTTTCGCTGGCATTGAGGGTTTGGATCGTCTTGCCCGCGCGCAGGATGGTCACGCGGTCGCTGACATGCAGCACCTCGCGCATCTTGTGGCTGATGAAGATGATGCTCTTGCCTTCGGCTTTGAGTTTATCGATGACGGCATAGAGACCCTCGACCTCGATATCGGTGAGCGCGGCGGTCGGCTCGTCGAGAATCAGCAGTTCCGCGCCGCGGTAGAGCGCCTTGAGAATCTCCACGCGCTGCTGCGCGCCGACGGAGATATCGGTGATCTTCGCTTCAAGGTCGATGTTCAGGCCATAGCGCCAGGAGAGCTCTAGAATCTCTTTTCTGCGCGCGGCTTGGTCGATGAAGATGCCCTTATAGCGCTTGTCGCCAAGGATGATGTTCTGCATCACGGTCATTGCTTCCACAAGCATGAAGTGCTGGTGCACCATGCCGATGCCGAGGCGAACCGCTTCGGCAGGGGAGTCGATTGCAACTTTTTTGCCGCGGAGGTAAATGGACCCCTCCGTCGGTTGATACAGACCGATGAGCACGTTCATCAGCGTGCTCTTTCCTGCGCCATTTTCGCCAAGCAGGGTGTGAACTTCGCCCTCGCGGACATCAAAATTGATGTCCTTGTTGGCATAAAAGTCACCAAACTGCTTGCTGATATGCTCCATACGGAGAATTTCGCCCATAGACCACGTCCCCTTCCCGAATTCCGGCGGATGGCAAAGCGCTTGCCCGGTACCTATCGTATGTATTTATTTGTTTTGTTTGTTTTGCGTTTCGTGAAAAAAGATGAAAGATTGTTGCGCGATGATGATTGTTTTCGGCTTGCTTGTGAATCGGTAATGAAAAATCGAATCTACAAGCAATATAACAAACGTTCCGTACGGAAACCGTACGAAACGTCCTTGTTTCGCCGCGCGCAGGCGTGCATCTTCTATTTTTTTCTTTCATCTTCACGAGGGCAAAACGGTGGTTTTGCTTCCGGAAAACTGATTTCCAAATAATATATCATATCAACCGTACGAGAACCGTACGGAAAACGGGAAAGATATATTATTTTTTAATTTGGGCTTCGCCCAAATCCAATTACGGGTTATGAATAATGACCAAGTATAACTTGATAGGATGCGCAGAGAAAAGACAAAATAAATCCACCCCTGTAAAAGCAAGAGGTGGAAGTCATACCGCGGAAGGAGTGAATTCCCAAGCGGGATTCGTTGCTTTCCTAAAAAGCAACAATCTAAAAAATAAATCCACCCCTTGTAAAACAAAGGGTGGAAGTCATACCGCGGAAGGAGCGAATTCCCAAGCGGGATTCGTTGCTTTCCTAAAAAGCAACAATCTAAAAAATAAATCCACCCCTTGTAAAGCAAAGGGTGGAAGTCATACCGCGGAAGGAGCGAATTCCCACGGTATTCGAGGGTGCCAGGGTCAAGATTTTATACCGCGCTTGCGCCGTAATTCGCGAGAACGCGAGCCGACGGGTCATTGACATTGCAGCCTTCCCATGTACGGTTCGGCATCCAGAAGTCTTTGACCATATGCGCTTGGCCGGGGTATTCGGCCTCAAACAGTTCGCGGTACAGCAGCGATTCCTTCGTGAAGGGCGTCGCGAAGGTGTATTTTTTGCTGCGCTCGGCAAACTCCTCGTCCGTATAGAGCTTCTCGGCATATGCCTTGATCTGATCGACCATGGAATGCCCGACCGCGTCCGAAAACGCGGCTTTCTCGCGATAGAGAATATCCTGCGGTAGATAATCCCCCTCGAACGCACGCCTGAGTAAATATTTACCTTTGCCGAAGCGGTTCATCTTGAGGGAGGGGTTGATGCTCATGACATACTTGACGAAGTCCAGATCGCCAAACGGCACGCGCGCCTCCAGCGAGTTTGCGGAGATGCAGCGATCCGCGCGGAGCACGTCGTACATATAGATCTCGTCGATGCGCTTCTTGGCTTCTTTCTGGAATTCCTCTTCGTTGGGCGCAAAGTCCGTATACTTGTAGCCAAACAGCTCGTCGGAGATTTCGCCCGTGAGCAGTACGCGAAGGTTCGTGTTTTCGTGGATGTACTTGCAGACAAGATACATGCCAACACTGGCGCGAATCGTCGTGATGTCATACGTTTCGAGAATCCGCACAATGGTGCGCAGGGAGGCGATGACCTCCTGCGGCGTCATGATGACCTCTGTATGGTCGGAACCCAGATAGTCCGCAACCTGCTTGGCATATTTCAGGTCGATTGCGTCGCCAACCATGCCGATGGCATAGGTGCGAATCGGATGCGGCAGATACTTGTTGGCAACCGCGCAGACCAGCGAGCTATCCAAGCCGCCGCTGAGCAGGAAGCCGAGCGGCACGTCCGCGTCGAGACGCTTGACGATGCCGAGGGTGAGCTTTTCGCGGATGTTATCGCAGACTGCATCCAGATCGTCTTTGGAATATTCCGCAACGTCTGTGAGGTTTGCATACTGGACAAACTCGCCGTCTTTCCAATAGTGTCCCGGCGGGAAGGGCTTGATTGTCTCCGCTAGTCCGGCGATGTTCTTTGCTTCGCTGGAAAAGAGAATCTTACCGTCTTCGTCGTAGCCATAGAACAGCGGGCGAATGCCAATCGGGTCTCTGGCTGCAATCAGTGAATCGCTCTTGTGATCGTAAAGGATCAGCGCATACTCCGCGTCGAGCATCTGGAACATGTCTGTCCCGTAACGTTGATATAAGGGTAAGAGCAGCTCGCAATCCGAGCCGCTCTTGAAGTCGTATCCTGAGAATAATTCGTCACGCATTTTGCGAA
>JAEWYV010000182.1 GCA_023458615.1 Bacillota bacterium | reverse complement strand
TTAGTCTGTGGCGCACGGTATTCTTGCAAGTCATTCTTCTACCTCATAGAGCGTTTGCGCGAGCATCGCCATGCCAGCCGTTTCCGTGCGGAGGATGCGCTGGCCCAGCGATACACTGATTGCGCCGGATTGGATGAGTCTTGCGACCTCGCCTTCTTCCAGCCCGCCTTCAGGGCCGATGAGTAGCGCAATGCTTTTGGGTGCATTTGCTGCGCGGAGCGCCTGTTTGAGCGTGCGCCCGCTCTCGTCCTCATAGGCGATCAAAAATAGATCAAACGCGACTGGGTCAATCTTTTGTAGTTCGACCAGCGGCAGAACCTCCGGCACCATTGCGCGGCGGCTCTGCTTTGCCGCCTCCAGTGCGACACGGTTGTAGCGCTCCCGCTTTTTCTCAAAATCCTTATTCGGAACAACCACACAGCGCGCGGAGACCACGGGAACAATCGAATAAACACCGAGTTCTGTGCATTTCTGTACAATCAGTTCCATCTTGCCCGTTTTGGGCAGACATTGAAACAGGGTGATATGGACGGGGCTCTCCACCGAACTCTCCCGCCGCTCACCCAATGCACAGACGACGGCGTCTGATGAGATAGAAGAGATGACCGCGCTATATTCATACCCCGAGCCGTCGCAAAGCGAGAGCGCATCCCCCGCCTTCATGCGGAGCACGCGGCTGATGTGGTGCGCGTCGTCGCCCGTTATGGTTGCGGTCTGTCCCGCGATGTCATCGGTAAAAAATCGGCGCATGGTTCTTCCTGCTCTGTTATGCGCGCAGCAGCATGGCAACCCAGCCTTCGCTGCGCAAAATCTGTTCTACGGCAAACCCTGCTTTAACGACGGCGTCCTTCACCTCGTCCTCCCGCTCGTCGATAATGCCGGAGACGATGTAGGGCGCGCCCGTTTTGCAGCAGGATCTGGCAAACGGTGTAATCGCGATGATAACGCCGGCTACGATATTGGCAACCACCACGTCATATCCGCGCTGAATCTTCGCGCGGAGGTTGTCGTCTTCTAACAAATCGCCGATCAGTACATCGTATTTCGTCTCATCTACGCCGTTCATAGCGGCGTTTTCGAGGGCGACATGCTCCGCCACGGGATCGATATCCACCGCGACGGCGTGCTTTGCGCCGAGCAGTACGGAGGCAACGGAGAGAATCCCGCTTCCGCAGCCGAGGTCGAGGATATCATCCCCTGGCTTGACCACGGTTTCCAACAGTTCCAGACACATGCGCGTGGTGTGGTGCTCGCCGGTACCAAAGGCGACGCCGGGGTCGAGCTTAAGCGTTACGCGGTTCTCCGACGCTTCGTCCGTCATCCAGCAGGGCAACACAAATAGGCGCTGCCCGATCTTGAGTGGCTTATAGTAGGCCTTCCAGTTATTTTCCCAGTCTGCGTCATCCATGCGGTTGACTACAACGCTGAGCGATCCCGCGTCAAACCCGAGGTCGGTCTCGCGCAGCTGCGCGATTGCGCGTTTGACATCCGCCACCACGGGCTCGCTTTCGGGAACGTCGGCCACATATGCCTTTACGCAGGGCTCGTCCACGCCAACCTTATCTGCGTCCGCAAAATCCCAGTAGACTGCGCGCTCATTTAAAAACGCCATCGCTCGCTCGTGGCTCTCCTCAATGCTCACCTGATCCAGCCCCGCGTTGGAAAACGCAAAGGTTACCGCGTCCAGTCCCGCATCGGTGGTGTAGACACAGATCTCCAGCCATTTCATAACAACATGATTCCTGTCCATCCGCGGTATAACTCCGCGAAATTATTAATTCTTTTTATCAGTATATCACCCGAACGCGTCTTACTTCAACCGAGCGGTGCTTGCGCGGTTGACAAACGCGATTGGCTGTGATTAACTCGACTCGATGTCGCAGAAAAAAGAATCCAACATTACAAATATCGAGCATACCTCCCAGTCCAATACGGCCGTTTCGGCTGGCATGATTCGCGCGCCGCTGTTTCATCGCCGACCGATTGCGATTGCGGCAATCGGGCTGCTGTTCGGTCTGCTTCTGGGCGACGGGTTTTCGCCGCGAAACGCGGCAATTGCAACGCTCATCCTATTAATCGTCGCCTTCGGCGCAAAGATGCTCAAGAAAACGATGTGGGTTTTGCTGCTGCTTTGTATGGCTGTAGGGTTTGTTCGCGTTGCGCTCGCCGCGCCAACCTCCGTGCCGGAGGGCATGGGTGTTGTGCAGGGGCGCATCTGCGAGCCGCCCGAATCGCGCGGTGGAACCAGCTATCGTGTCTATCTTGCGGACGCAACGTTGGATCAAACACCCATCTCCGGCAGGCTGCGGTTGTTTGCCGATTTTTCTACGCCGCCCGCCTATGGGCAGGTTGTCTCCGCCTATGCAAGCGTTGTTCCGTCCGCTGAAAAATACCGGTTGAACGATCGCTATCGCGCGGTGTTCGCCGTCGCATTTGCAAAAGGAACGGTGGATGTGGTCTGGCAGTCCCCGCCGGATGCCTACGGCTGGCTGCTCAAGCTGCGCGAAAACATCGGCAAGCGCATCGCTCTATTGTTCCCAAATGCGCCCGGCGAGGCAAAGGGAATGATCCTGGGCGATGTTTCAGACATTGACGATGAAATGATGACCGCATTTCGCAACACGGGCATTGCGCATCTACTCTCGGTTTCGGGCCTGCACGTATCGTTGCTTGCGGTTGCCTTTTCGCTGCTATTTCGGCGGAATGCTTGGGTGCGTTTCTTCGCTGTCGCCGCGTTTTGCGCGCTTTATGCGGCAATTACAGCATTTTCCCCGCCGGTGGTGCGTTCTTGCATCATGCTGCTGGTCGGCCTGCTTGCGTTTCCGCTTAGGCGTCGTTTGGACGCGGTGAGTTCACTCGCCGCCTCGTTTGTGCTGATTTTGCTGTATAATCCCTATTCACTCTGGAACGCGGGGTTTCAGCTCTCCTATGTCGCTGTGCTTTCTATGATTCTGCTTGCGCCTCTGTTTCAAAAACCGCTGATGCGACTTGGCTCCAGCGCGGCGGGGCTGATCGGTGCGAGCGTTGCCGTGGTTATCGGCACACTCCCCACGAGCTGCTATTTCTTTGAGCAGGCGCAGCTACTATCCATCGTGACCAATCTGTTCGTGATTCCGATCTCCGGTGTGTTCTTAATTCCCGCGTTTGTCGGCGTGCTGCTCTCCTATGTCTCGCTCCCGTTGGGAAACATCGTCTGCTGGATTGCGCGGGTTTCGCTGGATGTGATTCTGGGCGTTGCGCGCTACGGCGGCA
>JAEWYV010000181.1 GCA_023458615.1 Bacillota bacterium | reverse complement strand
GTCTGTATGATTCCGTCACGCTGATGGCGCCCGTCTGGGCAGGCTCACCCGCTCCGGCATTTAACGCGGCGCTCCCACTCATCCCCAAGGGAATGAAGGTCAATGTCGTTCTCTGCTCCGGCGGCGGCGAAACGCCAAAGAGCAAGGAAGGCACCATCGCGATGCTGAAGGAGCGCGGCTTCTCTGTCGGCTCGTATGAGGACGTTCAAACCGCGCCGAAAAAAGCATAATCCAAGCAACAGTAAAAAATCAGCGTCCGTTAGAAAAACGGACGCTGATTTTATGTGACTGATTGTTTTTTAGAGCAGTATTGAATCAGTTCCGCCGCGACACTGACGGCAATCTCCGCCGGTGTCTCGGCGCCGATGGCGAGACCGATTGGCGCATGCAGTCGGCTGCATTGTTCCACTGTCAGCCCATCCGCAAGCAACCGCTCTCTCGTGAGCGCAATCTTTCTCTTGCTGCCGATGCAGCCGATGTAGTCCGCCGCCGAGCGCAACGCCCAACGCAAAATCTGATCATCCGTTTCGTGTCCGCGCGACATCACGATCACATGATCGCGCTTCGTGATTTGGAGTATTTTCTCCGCCGCCTCATAATCGCAAAGTATAACTCGCTCGGCAGACGGAAAAAGCGCCCGAGTCGCAAACTCCGCGCGATCCTCCACCACCCAAATGCGGGCATCGAGCAGGCTGAGTTGGCGCGCCATCATCTGGGCGACATGTCCGCCGCCAAATAAGATCACACGCGGCGCAGGAAGGATGGGCTCTATCAAATATTCCGGCTCCCTGCCGAAAACCATAGTTTGCATTGGCGGGCTTACCAGTCCGGTGCGGCTGCATACCGTCGCACCATCCATTAGGCAGGTTTCAAAAGTATCCTGCTGCGATAAGCAACAAACGAGAAATCGATTTTCCTCAATTTCAAACGCTTCCAGAATGCTTTGCGCCAGCAATATCCCCGTTTCTCCTGAAAAAACGCGAAACAAGATCGTCACTCCGCCGGAATACACATCTTTTTCATCCACGTGAATCTCATAGGACTTCCTGTCGCTTGCATTTTCCCGCAACAAACGCAACGCATCCTGACGCACGCGATACTCCATAGACCCGCCGCCGACCGTCCCCGTCTGCCCGCCGTCCTCCGCAACCACCATCGCTGTGCCGACGCCGCGCGGTGCACTGCCGTGCTGCCACACAACGGTTGCGAGCATGGCGCGCTTGCCTTCGTGTAGTTGCGTAAGAATTGCTTCCAGCAGGTCTTTCATCCGATTTCACCCTCCGAAAAAGGCTTACGCGAGCGGTTTCTTCAGCGCGGGATTCGCCGCGTCAAACACAATCATGCCGACCTTGCGATTGGTTTTATATAGATATGGCAGCTCACTTTCGCCTGTCTTCTCCAAAATTTCTCCCAGATCCGACTTTGAAAGCGTACGCCCTTCCGCGAACAAGAGATATTCCCTTGCATCATCCAGTGAGCGCAGCGGCTGAATGTGCTCCTGCTCAATCGGAAAATAGGAAAATGGAATCTTTGCCGCTTTGAGCATGTCGCTCAATTCCGCAATTGCCGCCTCACCCTCCGCCTTGTCGCGGGAAAGCAGGACAAATGTCTTTGCGCGGGAAATCTCACGTACGACGGGCATAATCTGCTCCGCGCCGCCGATGTCGCAGAGCACTAGCGCATCATAGAGTTTATCCGGCGAATAGTTAAGTACATCGCCAAGGATTGCGACCACATTATGCGGGCAATGCGCGCGAAACGCCGCAACCGCTTTCGGGTCGTTATCGATCACCGTGACCTGCTCCACATGATAGGAAAGCCATATGGCAAGATCGCCTACCCCTCCGCCCGCGTTAAATACCCGCGCCGTCGGCGGAAGGTAAGCGGATATGCGTTCGGCAATCTGATAATAAAACTTACTCTTTTTCGAGGCATCGCTCATCCAGCGAATGTGTGCATCTGTCCAGACAAATTCTTCCAATGTGTGTTAGTCTCCTGTTCTATGGGATTCTATCTTATCGTTTGTTATTCCGTAAGTGTCCCGTCCGGCCCCGCCTCGTCCATGAGTTCACTGTAACGATAGCAGCTCGGCTCATGCTCGTTCACGATGCCTGCCGCCTGAAGGAAGGAGTGAATGGTGACCGATCCGGCATAGCGCATGCCGCGCCGCTTGAGATCCGCTGAAATTCGATCGGAGAGCGGGCTTGTCGGGCGATAGGCCGCGTTTGGGCTCAGCACAACCTTGCCGCCGGAAAAATGCCAGAGATAGTTGCAAAACGAGCCGAACTCCTGCTGGAGCGCAAGCACGATTTTCGCGTTGGAAATGGCGGCTTCTATCTTTCCACGGCTGCGGATGATCCCGGCGTTTTGCAGCAGCAACGCAACCTTCTCTTCATCATAGGCGGCGATCTTCGCTGCATCAAATCCGTCAAACGCCTCGCGAAATGCTTCCCGTTTTTTGAGCAGCGTAATCCAGGATAACCCTGCCTGAAACAGCTCCAGCAGAAAGAGGCCGTACATGGTGGTTTCGTCGTGAATCGGCGTTCCCCACTCATCGTCGTGATAGGCGCAGTACAATTCGGAGGACTCCCTGACCCAATTGCAGCGTGTCTTTTGCTCCATAACGAACCCTCCCTTGCGAAAAAAGCATCTGCCGCGGCACGCGGTGAATATGATTATAGCACAAAAAATCGTCGCAACGCAAAACGCCGCCGCGCATTTCTGCGCGGGCGGCGTCCGGTTAATCGCATGGTTCGGCTTTGTTTAGGGAACCGGTGTTGGAGTTACATCAATCGGGAGTTGGGTCACCGAGGCAATGGTGGCAGGGGTATCACTTGCCTCACCATAGGTGAATTGCAGTTGTTTTTGCAGTTCATTCCACTCCTTCAGAATCTCAACAACACGTGCTTCGTCCGCTGGCGAAAACGTGCGGTAGCTTGGATTATAGGAGGCAATGGTGCCATCCATATTGTAGTATACGGGATAGCCGCTGCTGGTATAGTACACCACATTGCCCGCACTGCCGTAGGGACGTCCACCGCTGGCATACCCGCCGCCGGAGGAGGCATATTGCCGCGCAATCACATCCGCGCCGAGGAACTCGCCCTTTTCATCCACCGCGCGCCCGCTCCACGACGTGAAAACGCTAAGCCGGGTCGGGTCGGATGTCGCTTCACTGCGGGAGACGATATCGATCAGTTCCTTCGCAAGCGACGAAAATGCGCTGTTGAGAACCGTTTCATCCGTAGCGGAACGGGTGTAATAGAACGTATTAAACTGCTTCGTTCCGTCGGACATCGGAATATTATAGAACGAAAACGTGCAATTCAGATAGTCGGTTGAGTTGTTAAACTTCGCGTCCGCCTGCTCACAGAACTGTTTGAGTATATCGAAATACTCGTCCGAGCTCTGACCGTTCTGGAATTGCATCCAGGCGGCGGCTGCCTTCGGCGTTTTGAGCTTGATGTCATAATAGTTGGTGTAACGCTGACTACCAACATAACCGATCAGGCTCAGCGAACCAAACGACTGGTTGTCCCCCGTGCTGTTGTATTCACTATCGCTGCGCTGATTGTAGTTCCAGTTCGGAACCACGTTTGACGTTTTGATGTCTTCATAATACGCTTCCTGCACGGATTCGGAGCGACTGTAATTCGCATCATACACATCATATCCCTGACGATAGCAGATGGAGTCGACCGGCGGCAGCGAATGGATTGCCTCTACATATGCCGGGGTCTGCTCGCGGAGGGAGTTGAGGGTGTTGCTGTTTCCAAAACACAATTCCCGGCTGATTTTGCGACCATTATTGAGCACAATGGTAACCGGCTCATAGGAGACAAACGGCCCGTTCGTATAACCGATATTCCCGTAATTATCCGCGGTGCTGACATTTTCCTGCAGCGTAGAGAGGATAAACTTCGTAAGCTGCTGGTCGGAGAAGCGCACCTGAGACACACGGTATTCATCATACGGCACATCCCCCTGCGTACGGGTCATGCCCGGGAACTGAATATATGCAACCTCCGACGCAGCCGGAATATCATACTTCATCGCGTTCAACGCAAGCGGAGAAAGCAGATAAAATACCAGAGCAATCGTCGCGGGAATTAGCGCCCACGGCAGTGAGCGAATCGCCTTTTGCGTGTTCCTCAGCGAAACGATCTGATAGATGACATAGAGCGCAATCATCACAGCCGCAACGATCAGCAGATTGGTAACCGAAGGCTGAACCGCATTAGAGGCAAACAGGATAGCGACCGGAAAAATCACAAGGCAGGCAAACACCGTTTGTAACGTTTGGCTCTTTGCGCCGCGCTCCGCAATTTCCGACGGACGGCGCAGGAACAGTACGCAGGCAAGCACCAGTTCGATCGCTGCAATTGCGAGAGAGTACAGCGCGTTGCCAAATTCATAGAGCTGTGTGCCGAGAACAACGCGGGTAAACGCTACAATTTGACCTGTCGCAACATTACTAACCGGCGAGAGATACCACGGAAGATCAACCCAGTTGAGAAGCCCGAAGCGTGCAATGATGCCGCGCGCAACAACAAACTGAATGAACCGCGGTAACCCGAGCACCAGCAAGGTAATGGCAACATCCGTCATCCAGGTTCCCGTCAGGCTCATGGCAATTGCCGCTGCGGCAAACGAAAGCAGGCTGATCGCCAGGCAGAACGGAACGGCAACCAACGTATAGTTGGGTACAAACGGCGTATGGGAAAGCGTAAACACAAGCAGCACGGAGATGACGCTGATGAGAATCGTCGCCGCGAGCCATGTGATTGCCCCCAGTGTGATTGCCCAGAACAGACGTTTGCGAGATACCGGCAGGCCATGATAATAATCGCTGTCCGAACGCTTGTTTAAAAACGAAAAACCGTCCATCGCAAGCAATATCCCGCCGATAAACGCATAGATGATCACCGGCAAAAACATGGTGCGAAAACTCGGAATGGACGACTGATTCTCCAGAGTGCAAAACTGCATCGATAAGATAACGCTAGCTGCAACGCAGAGTACCAACAGCATCAGCGCAATGCGCGAAAGCCGGCGAATGGATTCCAAATACGGTTTCATGCGCGGCTGCCTCCTTTCATGCTCGGCTCCTCGAAGGTATATCCGAGCGCCTCCATTTCATATAAAAACACCTCTTCCAGCGTTAGCGGAAGAATCTCCATCAGCAACGGCGACTGAGCGCCAACCAGCGATTTCGCCTTTGCGCTGTCTCCGCGAACAATCATGTTTGCAACGCTGCCCTGCTTATGGAAGGCGAGAATGTCCAGATCCGCAAAACGATCGCGGTCATATTCGTCTCCAAATGCGACCTGCACTTTAAACAGAGAGGTTTTCAGGTTCTGCACATCGCTCTCAAACACGATTCCGCCCTTATAAAGGAGGGCAAGCTGATCGCAGGTATCCTCCAGTTCGCGCAGACTGTGGCTGGTGATGACCGCCGTACAGCCGCGCTCAACCACATCGGCATAGAGCATGCTCTTGACGAGATTTCGCATGACGGGATCGAGCCCATCGAATGTCTCATCAAAAAATACATAGTCCGTCATCGCCGCGAGAGCCAATATCGTCGCCGCCTGACGACGCATGCCCTTGGAAAATGTGCTGAGCAGCCGTGTGCGATCCAGCTTAAACGCTGCGCACAGCTCCAAAAACCGCTCGTTGGAAAAACGCGGGTACATGGCCTCATATAAGAGCGCCATGCGGTTTAGGTTACTCTGCGGCAAAAAATAGAGTTCATCCGGAACAAATACGCAGTGCTCTTTGACGGCGGGGTTATCAAACACCTCTCCTCCGTTGATGGAGACATGCCCTTCATCCGGCTGATAGATGCCGTTGCAGAGACGTAAAAATGTGCTCTTGCCGGAGCCGTTCGCGCCAACAAGGCCGTAGATACAGCCTTGCGGAATGTTGCAGTTTAGGTTGACGAGCGCTTCTACATCGCCAAAGCGCTTGGTTAGTTTACGCGCCTTAATCATGCTAGCTTTTCCTTTCCATATGCGGTTGTTACAACTTCCATCACGCGATCAAACGGTACGCCCGCCGCGCAAAGTTCGCTTGCAATTCGCAGTATCTCCTCGAGCTGACCTTTGAGCCCTTCGCCAACAAGGCGGAAGGCATCGGCGGTGACAAACCTGCCGTTTCCGGGCGCGCTGACGCAGAGACCCCTTCTCTCCAATTCGCTGTATGCTTTTTGCAGTGTGTTGGGATTGACCGAGAGCTCCTGCGAGAGAACGCGCACTGATGGAAGTTGATCGCCTTCCTTGAGTATGCCGGAAGCGATCAGCCGCTGGGTCTGATCGATAATTTGTTCATAGATCGGTGTACGCCCGAACCGGTCGATTTGAAACATCGCGTTACCTCCTTTTCGAGGGTTAGTGTACTATCCGTTATAGTACACTTGAATATTACAGCGGTATGTAACGAATGTCAAGCGAAAATCATCCAAAATTGTGTCGGAATGTTGCTTTTTTTGTGTGTTGTGGTGCAAGCTACTCGCTTTTTTATGTGATTTGCTTCCAAATCGTACGGAGTGCTCTATTTTATGCTTTTTTACGATCTTGATTCGATTCTGAATTATGGTACAATGCGAGCTATGGATCAATCAATGAACTGGAACCAACCGGAATCATCTGAAGAACGCAGCGCCAAGCGTAAAGAGAGAGCAACGCTTGCCGCCGTGCTGCTGCTTGCCCTCATCATCCTCACGGTTGCATTCGTTTTACTGCACAATACCATTCTCACTCAGGCTGCAACCGCGGCATCCGCGCAGCCAAGCACAACACCCTCATCCGCAGCTACCACCGCGGCGGCGGGGAGTACCGGTGACGGAATGCCCGCCGTTGATGCAGGCCTGCTTGTTTCGTTTCTTGATGTTGGTCAGGGGGACAGCATCTTCCTGCGCGCACCATCCGGCAAAACCATGCTGGTGGACGGCGGACCAAGCGAAGCATTCCCGGTCATCGACCATTACCTCTCCTCGCTCGGCGTTGTAGGGTTGGATGTGGTGGTCGCCTCACATCTGCATGCGGATCACATCGGCGGGTTGATTCAGATTGTGGACACCTATCCGATTGGAGATTTTTACTACCCGCCGTTTGACGCGGAGAGCGACACGTATTTTAACCTGCTGGATGCATTAAAGGAAAGTCAGGCAAAAGTGCATCAGCCATACGCCGGAAAAAACACACTGATTCCCTGGGACGACGCGGTTGAGGTTCGCATCCTCGCACCATATGAAACGATCTACGACGATTTCAACGACACGAGCTATATCATTCGCATTTCCTACGGCAACACCGCTGTTTTATTGACGGGCGACACGACGGAACTGGGCGAAAAACTCGCGCTGAAAGCACAGCCCAACCATTACTTCAAGGCGGATGTGTTAAAGGTGGCACACCACGGCTCGCGCGACGGCACCTTTGAGAAGTTTCTCGATGCTGTGTCTCCCGCCATTGCCGTCATCAGTGTTGGCAAGGGCAATGATTACGGGCACCCAAATCAAGAATTGCTCGACCGGCTCAGCGCGCGAGGCATCACGGTCTATCGCACCGATGAGGACGGAACCGTCTCGCTGCTGCTTGACGGAACCAGCGTAACGGTGCTAAAATAAT
>JAEWYV010000180.1 GCA_023458615.1 Bacillota bacterium | reverse complement strand
ACGATCCTGCCGCGCTTCCGGTCTACAGCGTCTATTTTCACAATTCGTCCACCGGAATTAACGGCATACCGGATGCCGAGCATGAGGCAATTATCCAAATCGCCGCCAATCAGCAACCGTAGTTGAGCATTTCAATTCTTGATTCAACCAATCAAAACCGCCGTCGGATTCTAAATCCAGCGGCGGTTTTTTGATTGCTTTTGTTTTTGTTTAGCCAACGGTTCTCTGGGAAACACCCTTGATGACGGAGAGTGCCCAGTCGTGATCGCTGAGCGTGACCACCGTTCCGCAATATGGGCATTTGCCGGTGTGGTTGATGTTGAGCGGCGCGCCGCAGTTCGGGCAGCTGATCTGCGTGACGCTAGGCTGCGCTAGCGTCTTTTTGTCCTTCTGGCGGGTAAGCTTCCAGTCGTAAACCATGAAGAGTTCACGCGTCTGGCTTCCGCTGATGACTGCGCCCGTGCGATCGTCCGTCGTATAATCCGTGATGCGTGTAGAGACGCGAACCACGAGCACGTCGTTGTCACCCTCAACCGCATAACGAACAATGCGCGTCTCCAGAACAGCAATGCGCTCCACATGATTGGTCTGCTTTGCATCGATGAGCGCCTGAAGTTGACGTGCCATCTGGTTATACAGCGCGTCTGTCATGAACGCGCGCATCGGCTCCCACTTCTTGTCCTGCCAGGCGTTCTGCATCTGAATATACTGGTTACCGACCTTCTCCAGCAGAATCTGCTCGTTGAAGTTCGGGTCCTTTTGCTTGAGCGTATCCAACGGCAGGCCCGGTTCTTCCTGCGCAGCAGTGTAGACATTCTGTCCGCCGCTGGTCTGACCGGATTTCATATAGCGAAGCACGATAATCACTACAATAACGATGATGACAACTGTAAACAAGTTGCCACCGAGGCAGCCAAGCGCACTGACATTGCTCACGCCGCTATCCGAGCCGCTATCATATGAGGAGCCGCTGTCATAGGTAGACCCGCTGCTCCAACTTGAGCCGGAATCCCAGCTAGAACTGCTGCTACCCCAATCGGAACCACCGCTCCAGGACGAACCACCGCCACCCCAATCGGAACCGCCGGAAAAATTGCCCGCATCTGCCAGCGAATAAGCGCCGAGCGTCAGGCAGCAAAGAAGCACGGCAAGCAGGAGCACCCCCAGCCGAACCCGTTTTTTCATCATTCCAGACCCCCTGATTCCTTCTAATATACTTTTCTATCATACCCTATTTTGTGATTACGAACAATAACAATTGTAAAACAAAGAGGCATCGGTTTTACCCGTGCCTCTCGTGGTGCGCTTGATTTTTATGAGCGATTATGGGTGATAGACAAGCTCTTCAAACTGACCGGATGTTGATAGCCGCACAACGACGCGCTCTACATCGCGATCCATCTGATCTAGGCACGGCGTTTCTGCAAAGAAAAACACGCAGGTGCCGCAGCTCGCGCTTAAGTATCGCGGAACGGGCGCAAGGCGAGCCTGAACACCCGTGCTAGACAGCGCGCGCTGGGTGCGCATCGCGGCTAGATGTGTGTGAAACGTTGCGATGTACTCCTGCATCACTTTTTGAGTGTTAACGTAACGTCCGTTCTATTTGTCTCAACCGAAACGCTGTATCCGCGCGAAATCGCAAAACGGGTTACGTTTTCCTTTGCTGCCTCCGCGTCCACCAGAACTGTGAGCTTTGCGGCCCCGTCCTTGACAGCTCGCTGGGTCAGAACCACCGGTTCTGGGCAAAGAAGTCCTCTTGCGTCAATCATAATCATTCGTTTAGCTCCTTTCCCTATTGAGTAGCCCGATGATAGCCAGAATGACAAACCCGGAGACAACGGCAATCATGCCGTTCACCGTCGGTCCCTTAGCTGAGGAAGCAAGACCAAAGTTATGGCAGATCGCTGCACCAACCGTGAATCCCGTGACGGTTACCGCCGCATCAGAATTGCCCTCACCCGCAAGAATTACCTGTCGAAGCGGGCATCCGCCGAGCAAAACGCTGCCCCAGCCGACGAGCGCCATGCCAAGGAAGTTCCAAAGCCCATCCGTATGCGCAACCGGTTGATCGGCAAACGAAAAATTAAATCTGCCAAGAATCAGGTTGCCGACGATGCTGGTGACAATAACGGCAGCAAATCCCCAGAGCATGGAAAAATCCTGAAACAGGATCGCATCGCGACTTGCTGCAACGGTGCAGAAGCGCGAACGCTGACAAAGCCCGCCAACGACGAGGCCGATAACAAGCGCAATCAGGATCGGTGCATGCATAGAGCCGGGGCCGGATTCGCTGGACGCAAACAGGGACGGAATGAGCACAGAAAGCGCCATGAGTACAGCAACGATGACCGGCATGGCTGCGCCTTCGGTCAGGCTCTGCGCGTATGCACGCTTAAGGGTGAATCCGCCGCGCATCCAAAGGGTACCGACAAAAATACCGCCGATAAAGCCGACGAGGCCAATTAGCGCGTTCAGATCTCCGCCGCCGACGCGGAGCATCATGCGCAGTGGGCAGCCTAGGAACATCAGCGCACCGACCATGACTACCACCGCGATGACAAAGCGCGTCATAGGAGACGAGCCACCGCGTGGCTTGAATTCTTTGGTGAGGATGGAGATCAGCATAGCGCCTAAGATCATGCCAACGATTTCAGGCCGAACATACTGTACCACTTCCGCCGAATGGAATTTTAGCGCGCCGGAGGTGTCACGAATGAAACATGCGATGCAAAACCCCATGTTGCCGGGGTTGCCAAGAGCGGTCAGCGCCAACGCGTTTAGACCGATGAACACTCCCGTCAGAATGACCCAGATATTTCTCTTCTTCATTTTTTCTCCTTTGTCTTGATGAATTCCTTTTTTTGCAATAGAAAACCAAGCCCGTGGCATTTCTGCCATACGCCTCATTCTAGATTTGTTTTTCCCCACGATGCCAACGAAGAGCGGACTGTTTTCTATTTGCCGACTTGTTTGCCAGCCTTGTTTCGGGTATACTGTAACATAGAAAAGCGTTATACACAAGATAGGATAACGATATGACGGAAAATTCAGCATCACGCAATACAATTTATCTGGACCAGGCGGCAACATCCCGGCCCAAAGCCGCGGGCGTTGGGGACGCGATGCGAACGTATATAGACGAGGTTTGCGCAAATGTTAACCGCTCCACCTACACGCCCGCAACAGGCGCCGCCTTGCATGTTTTAGAGACGCGGGAGCAGCTCTGTTCCCTGTTTTCCTGCAACGATCCAGCACATGTCATCTTTACCCCCGGGCAAACCGTTTCCCTCAACATGGTCATCAAGGGGTATCTGCGCGCGGGCGATCATGCGCTGGTGAGTCCGCTGGAGCACAATGGTGTGATGCGTCCTCTAATACAGTTGCTGGACTTGGGAGTCTCGTTTGACCGGATTCCACTCAGCGATGATGATCGACTGGATTTTGATGCGGCACAGCGGTTGATTCGTCCAAACACTCGGTTGATGATTTTGACGCATGC
>JAEWYV010000179.1 GCA_023458615.1 Bacillota bacterium | reverse complement strand
AGTCGGAGTCTGATACTCTATCCAGCTGAGCTACGGGCACAAGTTTTAAGTTGTCAAATTCTCGCCTGCAACCACCGGAGTCGGAGTCTGATACTCTATCCAGCTGAGCTACGGGCACAAACGATATGAAATTCTTGATTGATCGCTGCGCTTTTGGAGGCAAATCCCGAATGGCGCAAGGCGAATTATACCACAGGTTTCTTCTCGTAGCAATAGGCGATGGCCTCGCCAACAGTCGCAACGGGCACAACCTTCAGCCCTTCTATCTTTGGCATCTTGGTGTTCTTTGGCAATAGCACGGTGTCGTATCCAAGACGAACGCATTCGTTGAGTCTGGTCTCGATGCGGCTCATGCTTCGTACCTCGCCCGTCAAACCCACCTCGCCCAGTGCAGCGGTGCGCGGCGGCAGCGGCAGATCCATCAGCGCGGAGGCAACGCAGAGCGCAACGGCAAGGTCGGTACTGCGCTCGTCCAGCCTTAGTCCGCCAACCACATTGAGATAGACGTCCTTGGTTGAAAGCCTAAGATGTGCTTTCTTCTCCAGCACGGCAAGCAAAAGGCTCAACCTGCCGACATCAACGCCAGCGCTCGTCCGGCGCGGATTACCATAGGCGTTGTCGGTCAAGAGCGACTGCACCTCCGCAAGAATCGGGCGCGAACCCTCCATTGCGCAGGTAACACAACAGCCGGGCGCCCTCTCGCCGGAGAGGAACAGCCGCGAAGGATCGGCGACCTCGCGCATGCCGCTGTCGCTCATCTCAAACACGCCAACCTCGTTGGTGGAGCCAAAGCGATTCTTGACCGCGCGGAGAAGCCGCAGCCCCTCGTGGCGGTCGCCTTCAAAATATAACACCGTATCCACGATGTGCTCCAGCACACGCGGACCCGCAATATTTCCGTCCTTCGTCACATGACCTACGATAAACACAACCACACCGGATTCCTTAGCAAAGTGCGTCAATCGCGCGGTTGCCGCGCGCACCTGGCTCACGCTCGCGGGCGCACCCGCGCTCTCGTCCGAGCTGATGGTTTGAATGGAGTCCACGATGAGCACATTGCAACGCGTATTATTCGCCTCGTCGAGTATCTGCTCCAGATCGGTCTCGCAGAGGATATCAATGTCGTTTTTCATGCCGAGGCGATCCGCGCGCAGCTTGATTTGGGACGCGCTTTCCTCGCCGGAAACATACAAAACGCTGCCCTCGGCAGCAAGTGAATCCGCAGCCTGCAGGAGCAACGTTGATTTTCCGATACCCGGATCGCCGCCGAGCAGGACAACCATGCCGCGAATCAACCCGCCGCCCAGAACACGATCAAACTCGCCCATTCCGGCAGAGACGCGCTTTTGCGGCAGGGGAACCACCTTGCTGAGTTTTTGCGAAACGGCTGTACCCGCGGGTGCGGCAACTTTTACCTTCACCTGCGCGGACTCCGTCATCGTATTCCAGCTGTCGCACTGCGGGCATTTGCCCATCCATTTGGCGGACTCATAGCCGCATTCGCCGCAGATATAGGTGACGCGATCCTTCGCCGCCATCTCAGCCGACCACCTTGATATACTTCCAGAGCGGAAGCGCGGGGTCGGTCATATCACGCCAGATCGCATAATCGCCGCCCGCCATGACAAACTGCGCGTTGCTGCCCGTTTCGCTGAGCACATAGGTTTTGTTATCGGCAAACACATAGGCATAAACCGTTTCATCGCGACTGAAAACCACGCAGGACGGCGTAATATCAAAATCGATTACACCGCGGGCAACGCGCGTAGCCGCAGCTCCACCGATGCTCACATACAGGTCGCTGTTTCCGTCATGATTTCCGCTCAAATACGCCCAGCGGTCTCCGGCAGATTTGGGATCATGCACATAGCTGCCCGCCGAGAAGTCCCAGCGGCTGTTGTCTGCCAGAAGAATGGTGCGAATCAAGCTGTTGCCGGGATTCGCGGTGTCCGCGTCGGCATAGATCACCTGTCCACTCTTGATGGAGGGATCACTCTCCGCATAGGGCGAATTCGTAAACACCGCGAGTGTGAGCAGTTCGCCGGTGGTGATATCGCAAACCTCAAGCTTTGCGGTCGTCTCATCCGTCCGTTCCGTCCAGATGGCATACGGCGCTTCCAGGGAGAGGCGCGGTGCCTCCATCGCAAACGCCGAAAGCGCGGTGACATCCCCGGATGCCTTATCCATCTTCATGATGCTACCGCCGCCTGCCGTTTTGCAGTCCGCATAGAGAATGCTGGTTTCGTTTTCCAGCGGATAGCGAATCGTGTCGTTGACGAGCTCGATGTCGATGTTGACAAACGCACCCGTCGCGGGATTGAGGCGCACCAGACGATTGCAGGCGCTCTCGCTTGCCCCCGTCGCAAAGAGGATTTCGTCGTCAAACACGCTCGGGTCCACCACAGCCGTCGGCAGGCCATAGCCCTCGCCGTACTGTACGGTCTTGACCTCGTTGGTTAAGATCGGGTTAAACGGCGCGGCGGTCACGTTCGCGGTCTGGGCCGAGGGCGTTGCGCCGCCAAAGAGCGGTGCTCCGCTTGCCAGCTTTGCCTTTACAAACGGAACGAGCCCGAACACAACCAGCAACACAAACGCGACAAACAAGAACAGGGCGACAACCAGCTTCAGCGCGGGGCCAAAGGAGGTCGCGTCCAGATTCAGCTTGCGGCGCGGCGAATATATGAGATTTTTACTAGTTCGTTTCACGATACCCATTTTACCCCAAGCGCTCGATTCGGTCAACGAAAGAAAGCGTGAACAAGCGGCTTTGCTGCGTAAAGAAGGGCACGTTGAAGGATTGGCACTTTTTCGACGGCATATAATATGGTATGATGATGGTTGAATTCAAATACGGAGATTGGTAACCCAGATGGCCTATCGCGCGCTCTACCGCCAATATCGCCCCGCCCGCTTTTCCGAAGTCATCGGGCAGGAGCACATCACAACCACGCTCAAGAATCAGGTTGCGTCGGATCGACCCGCGCATGCCTATCTTTTCTGCGGCACGCGCGGCACGGGCAAGACCACCTCGGCACGCATCCTAGCGCGCGCGGTCAACTGCCTCTCACCCGCGGAAGGTGAGCCCTGCGGCAAGTGCGAAGCATGCCTTGCCACGGTTTCCGAGAGCGCTTCGGATATCACCGAGATTGACGCCGCGAGCAACAACAGTGTCAACGATGTGCGCGACCTCATTGACAACGCACAATACGCCCCGCTGAAGCTCAAACGGCGCGTGTTCATCATCGACGAGGTGCATATGCTCTCCGGCCCCGCGTTTAACGCGCTGCTCAAAACGCTGGAAGAGCCGCCGGAACACATCCTCTTTATCCTCGCGACTACAGAACCTCAAAAACTGCCCGCCACGATCATCTCGCGCTGTCAGCGGTTTGATTTTCATCGCCTGTCGATTACGGACATCAAGAAGACGCTCACGAGCGTGCTCAAACAAGCTGGCGCAAACATTGAGGACGGCGGACTAACGCTCATTGCGCGCGCGGCGCAGGGCGGCATGCGCGACGCGCTGTCGCTCGCCGATCAGTGCCTCGCGTTCTGCGGGGATCAGGTCACAACCAAGAATGTTTACGACGTGCTCGGCAGCATGGAAGACGCGTTTCTATTTGATATTTCCGCCGCTTTGCTGAATTCCGACGCGCCAACCGCGCTGAAAATGCTGGATCGCATCGTGCAAAACGGGCGCGATCTCTCCGTGTTCAGCGCCGACCTTGCGGCGCATTTTCGCGCGCTGCTGCTGGCTAAAACCTGCGGCCGGTGCGAGGATTTGTTGGACTGCACCGAGGACGCGATGAC
>JAEWYV010000178.1 GCA_023458615.1 Bacillota bacterium | reverse complement strand
GCCTTGATTCGTACTATGAGTGGAGCGTCACCTGGCAAATCAGCCTGCGGAAACCTGCGGCAGAGATCCGTGCTATACAAAATCCCCTCCAAGAGCCGCCGCGCGGTGTCCACGGGAACAGAGGTGCTGTCCCCCATGGTGTATCGGGCGATGCGCTCGCGCAAGGCCGCATAGAGCGCGTCCGGCGATTCTGATGCCAACCCTAGTTCAGGATAAATGACGCTGAGCATTTCATTCGTCGTCATATCCATTCTCCTCTGAATCATCGCCATATTCCTCGCCGAGCCTGCGCGCGCGGCAGAACGCTTCCAATGTGGTGCCCGTTACAGCCTCAACAGAACCGTCATAGGCGTCATAGCGCTCCCGCATGGCTACGATCAGCTCCTCGTCGGTTAACTGCTCTCCGCAGGCGTTTTTGAAGTAATAGAACGCATCAACGAGTTCCATGAGCGTCGCTTCATAGTCCTCCTGTTGGAGGAACGGGGAATCACAGAATCCATCCACGATGGCGAGCACCGCGCTGGAGCCCAGCTCGATTCGCCCATGGTCAAGCAGGGCATGTTTACGAGAGAGGCGAATCTCTTCCATGCCCTGTGCGCTTAGTGTCAACCCAAAGTGAGAGGAGAGCGCGTTGAGCGCGGCGAGTTCCGATAGAAAGCGTTCTTTTTCCGAAAGAGCCTGGTTGGTCGTTAGTTGAAGTTCCATCATCCGTTCCTCCTTGCCCGCGCCTAGCATACGCCGCCCGGCTTACACGAACAAGTCTTGAAAATAGCCGTGTTTTGTGTTATAGTATCAACAGAAAACAAGAGAAAACATGAGAGATATCTGCTGAAAAGCAGATTTTTGCGTTTTGGTATGCTGGACGCTGCATTGTATGTGTGATAAACTTCGCTTGTGATAAAACGGGAATTGGAAAAAGATCGCCTTGCGCCCTGCGAGGATTTGGAAGCGCTGCTGGTAACCGCCGCAGAGGAGGAGACGGATATTGAATCCGTCCTGTTTGAAAACCTTACGCTTGAGGGCGGGAGCTACCCGGGGCTGACATTTCGCGGTTGCCGATTTATCGGCTGTCGGCTGTCCGGCTGCTCACTTGAGCGGGCGGCACTGATTGATTGCAAAATGGAACAGTGCGATCTATCCAATACGCAGATGATGAAGGGCACTTTACAGCGCACAACTCTTGCGGACTGCAAGTTTGTTGGCATTTCTTTGACGGAAGCTTTTCTGCTGGATGCAACGATGGAGCGATGCGTGGCACGGTATGCAAACCTTTACGGGTCCAAGATGCGACATGTGAAACTGATCGATTCGGACTTCTCCAGCGCATCGCTTGCAGGCTGCACGCTGAGTACAACCGTCTTTACCCGCTGCCTTCTCAACCGGGCGGAGCTGTTTGGCACGCTCTGCAACGGGATGGATCTCGCGGACTGCGACCTAAATGGAATTGCGCTCAGCGGCGGAGAATTGCGTGGGGCAAAGGTCAATTTAGAGCAGGCGGCAATGCTCGGCCAAATGCTTGCCGGTGTCGTAATCAAGGACTAAAGGCAGATAAAGCATAAAAGGCGCGGAGAACCGCGCCTTTTTTGATATCTTAGGTAACAAAATAGTGCTAGTTTGGCATCTGAACCGTAACGGGATCGGACTCAAAGATCGTGTCCCAGCTATCGGGGTTAATCACCATGAAGCGGCATTCCATAGAGTCAATGCTATCAATTTTGTTCTGATCCAGCTCATCCTGCGAGAGCGTAATGCTATAATATGCAACTTTGCCATCCTTAATATTAACCGAAAAGATGGGTGTTACCATAAAGCCATTGATGGAGAAATCATCCAATTGAACGATGATATCGCGGCCTGTCTGGTTCTCTAAAAAAAGCTGAATCTCTGGGCCCCATGTCGCGTCTCCAGTTTTCACACCGCGAACAATGACCTCAAGCCCGTCCTGATCCATGGCGGGGGAACCACTCTTATCGAGCACCTGCTGCTGCTCCGGCGCGTCGGTGCGGAGGGTAATCTCGTCTCCCGTCACAATGCTATCCCAACTGTCGGGATCGAGCGCCTCCAGCTTTAAATCGATGGATTGAATGCTGGAGATGCCCATGTTATCCAGATCTGTTTGGTAGAACGCAATCGTCTCGTTGGACTTCTTTCCTGCTGCAACGTCGCAGAAGAAGACGGGAGAAATCATAATCCCGTTGACGGACACATCCAGCGCCTGCAAGGTGATGGAGCGGTCCGTATTGTTTTCGATCAAAACGCTGATCTCCGGCCCGATCCATTCCTCCGAGGTAAACCCGGTAGCGGTCACGCGGATGCCATCCTGGTCCAACAGAACGGTTTCCTCAATCGAGGGAAGTGTGCCCGTTGAACCTTTTCCAAAGGGATTTGAGATACCACCATCGTTCGGAGGAACAACGGCGGCCTGATCGGAATCCTCGGCGGATTCGGTGCTTGGCAGCTGTGCAGCGGAGAGCGTTTCACTTTTGTCTGTTGAGACGGACTTTGGCGAAAGCATCTGCGATGTAATAAAGAGCGCAATCAGCGTGACCACGATTAGTACCCAGAACCACCACTTTCTGGTGATGGGCTGATACGGCTCACCCGAGGGCTGCTGGACGGGTGTATGCTGCACATAAGCCGGTTGCTGAGGCTGCTGCGTCTGGTAGGATGTGCCGCCCGCACGCGGTGCCCCACAGACAGGACAAAAGTTGCCTTCGACATTCGCGCCGCAATTTTGACAAGTCATGAAAGTCCCCCCCTGATCTCGTGCATATGATTCTGATTCGATGATAGCACGCGGTCATGCAAAAAACAATTCTACCGTGTTGGATATTAGCATTTGAAATCCAGTTTGAAATTGCGCAGATGCGACATACAGACATTTGACTGTTTGGTAACTCTGTTACAAGGCGGGAAACAAATTTCAGTTGTGAATTCAAAAAAGCATGATAAAATTGAATTATGAGAGGTAAAATATCGACCATACAAATACAAGAACGGAGGAAACAGAATGAAAAAATCTCTTGCCTTACTGGTATCCATCCTGCTGCTCCTTACCATATTGAGCGGCTGCGGCAAACCGAAGGAGGCGGCAACGGAGGCCGCTGTCGCTGCATCGGGAGAAGCAGAGAAAGTCGCGGAGGATGTTGCTGCAGCAAATAGCGGCAGCGCACAAAGCGGGGATGATTCCGCGTCCGCCTTCTACAGTGCCTATATGGAGGCGAAGTCGGCGGTTCTGAACAAGATTACAGAAGGGTTGACCAACAATCCTGACACTTTGATGAGTGCAATGAACTATCTCGGCGCTACACTGAGCGATCTATATATGCTCCCGGCAATGTATTTCGGTCTGGGGGAGACCTCAGTGGCAACCGCACTGGCTATGATGGGGGCCAAGGACGTTACTTATGATGAACAGGGCAACAACTATACCGTCACCTATAAAAACTCGGATGATTTGGAATCGAAGCTGGTTGGCACCTACGACAAGGGCAAATCGCTTGTCGCTGTAGGTTCCACCGGAGGGAAGGATAATGTCTTCTCCGAAGTATATCGCACGTCGTTTGGCTATATCGGGCAGTTCTACTACATTGCCGACGATGGCACGGCTACGCTTTACCAATTTGCCGTGAATGGCGCAGATGGCGCGGTTAGCATGACAACCGGCGGCGCGCGGCCGGCACCGTTGACCGGATCGGAGTCGGCAGATTTCCCCAAAGCGTCGAAGGAATGGTTCGCAATCAGCGGCACAACCATCACAGGCGTGGATTCCGAGGGAAAGCAGATCAGCTTTGAGTATGTCCCTTCGGAGAGCGGCGACAACAACGGTTAATTGCGAATTTGCTCGGATTTTCAGGCGAGCGCCACCGAAAACGGATTGGCGCTCGCTTCTTATCAGGAATCGTTCGCGCTGTTTCCCTTTGGGACATAATCCGTTGCAAAATCGTAACATGTCGTTGATGGCTTGTTCATGTTTGTTTGGTAGTATATACATTGTGGGGCACAGAAAGCGTATTGATCCGCCAGCAATCATTTTTCCTTTTTCGTGACAGTTTCCTTTATCCGCAAGGATTCGAAAGACAACGCCAATGTGCCCCAATAAGGACGTTCCGAGAGGAACGTCCTGTCGATTTTTGGGAAATAGAAAAAACACCCGCCGTGCTCAATGGGGGATGAGCATGGCGGGTGTTTTTGTGCCGCGGGGCAGAATAGGAAAGAGGGGGGAGGTACTTCCGTCGCGCGGCATTTCGAAATTCGCAGGGGGGAGGCGCCATGGGAGAGGCGATTATCCCCTGCGGAGGAACACGCGGTCGTTTGGCGATGGTTTAGCCTTCGTAGCGTAGCGCTTTGACTTTAGCCTTCGTAGCGTAGCGCTTTGACTTTAACCTTCGTAGCGTAGCGCTTTGGTTTTAGCCTTCGTAACGTAGCGCTTCTATCGGATGCTTGTTTGCAGCCTTATTTGCCGGATAGAGCCCGAAGATGAGGCCGATTGCCGAGGCAAACCCGACGGCTAGTAGCACAACGCCGATGGACATGGAGAATGAGATCGTCTTGGCGATGATGGATGCAAGCTCCAATATACCCCAGGAGATCGCAAGTCCGAGCAGGCACCCCATCAGGCTGACCATAAGCGCTTCTATGAGGAACTGCATCATGATGCTCTTCTTACCCGCGCCAATCGCCTTGCGAATGCCAATCTCCTTTGTGCGCTCCGTGACGGAGACGAGCATGATGTTCATGATGCCAATTCCGCCAACAAGCAGTGAGATTGCGGCAATGCCGCCAAGCAGCAGGGAGAGCGTGCCCGTTACGGTGCTCATTGCGTCCGAGATGCTGCTCATGTTGACAAGCTTGAACGCATCCTCGTCCTGGTGGAATCGCGCCATCATAAACTGATTGACCTCAGATTCGGTCGCGTCCGTGTCCCCGTTTGGCGAAACCGCAACCGAGGTGACATAGGGCGAATCCGCCATGCGGGACTCAACCGTAAATGGCGCATAGGCGGAATATCCGCCGAGCATGGAGGCAAACATGGACTCGTCCTCCTCCAGCACGCCTACGACAAGGAAATTGCGCCCACCGATGGTGAGGGTTTCTCCAACAACATCCGCCTTGCCAAAGAACTCTTTGGCTGTGTTATAGGCAAGCACAACGACATAGGATGAGTTGTTGACATCCGTTGTCTTGATGAATCTGCCGTACTGAAGGCTCAGTCCCTGGACATTGTAGTATGCCGGCGTGATGCCATAGAGCGTTACGTCCGCATCGGAATATCCGTATTTCCCCTTTTGGTTGATGCTGTCTGCCGGAGCGGCCTCGTTTACCGCATCCAGCGCGGCAATCTCGTCCAGATCTTCCAGACGGATGGGTACGCCCTTATCGTCCAGAATGTTGACTGTTACCATGTCGTTGCCAAGCGCGGTGATCTCGCTGGTGACAGCGCCCGTCGCGCCGTTGACGAGGGAAACCAGCACCACGAGCGCGACCACGCCGATGATGATGCCGAGCATGGTGAGGAACGAACGCAGCTTATTGGAGGTAATGGCCTCCCAGGCCATCTTGATGGATTGTAGAATCATGCGGTTACCTCCGATACGCGACCATCCATGATGCGGATGCGCCGCTGCGCCTGTTTTGCGATCTCCTCGTTGTGCGTGATGAGCACAATGGTATCGCCCGCGCGGTGCAATTCATGAAACAAAGTCATGATGTCCTCACCAGTCTTGCTGTCAAGATTGCCGGTTGGTTCATCGGCAAGCAGAATCGCGGGGTTTGTGGCAAGCGCCCGCGCAATGGCAACGCGCTGCTGCTGCCCGCCGGAGAGTTCGGCTGGTTTATGGTTTGCGCGGCTCGCAAGGCCGACGCGCTCAAGCGCGCGGCTTGCCTGTTCATGCCGGTCGTTGATGTGTGCGTGCTGATAGATCAGCGGCAGCTCCACGTTCGCCTGCGCGCTCATGCGGGAGAGCAGGTTGAAGTT
>JAEWYV010000177.1 GCA_023458615.1 Bacillota bacterium | reverse complement strand
CGGTTGGGAAGCCAAAGATGACGGCACAATCACGAAGATCCACTGCACCTATGACCCGACCAGCCATAGCGGAGAAGAAGCGCGCAAGGTAAAGGGAACGCTGCACTGGGTGAATGCGGACGACGCAGTCAAGGCCGAATTCCGTCTCTACGATACGCTCATGAAGAGTGAGAGCGCCGAACAGGAGGATGAGGAGGAAGAGGGAGCAGTCGAAAAGGACTTTGTTGACAAGCTCAACCCCGATTCGCTTGTAACCCTGCATGGTTTTGTGGAGCCGGTGCTGGGCAGTTCCGTAGCGGGAGATCGCTTCCAGTTCATGCGGGAAGGGTATTTTTGCACCGATCTGGAGAGCACGCCGGAAGCCCCGGTCTTTAACCGCACGGTGGGACTAAAGGACAGCTATAAGGCTTAGACGCATCTCAAGATGCTGGAGGCGGAGAATTGAAAGAACTCAGGTTACCGGATGGGGACACTTGGCAGGCTTGGCTGAAAAAGATCTGGACGCGGGAAACGAAACTGGCAACAATCATAGCGATCAGCTGCGCGTTTTTGACCCACCTGTATATGCTGACGAACGAGCTTCCCAATCACGATGATATCGTGAGTATGTTCTCCCGAAATGATACGCTGTATTTGGGCCGCTGGTTTATATTTGTTCCGTCCAGCATAGGTTCCCGCTTTCATACACCGTGGGTCAGCGGCACGCTGGCGTTGCTCGCGCTGTGCTTAAGCGCAGTGCTCATCGTACGGGCGCTCAAAATCAAACAGACAATCTGGATTCTGCTCACCTGCGTTCTTTGCGTCACGAACCCGGTGATCTCTAATACGCTGGCCTATATGTTTACGGCAGATGCGTATTTCATCGGCCTTTTACTTGCGGTTGGTGGCATGGCTGTTACGGATCGATATCGTTTCGGTTGGATAGCCGGAGGGATCTTTCTGGGACTGTCGTTGGGGATCTATCAGACCTATGTCTTCACCGCCGTTGCGTTGTTTGGGATTCGCTATTTGAGTCTGCTGTTTTCCAAGGAGACGGATGATAAAGCGCTGCTGAAAAAACTGGCCCAGTATGCGTTGGCTCTGGTGCTAGGGATTGTTGTCTACATGCTTGGGCTAAAGGTGATGCTCGCGTACAGAGGGGTTACGCTGAGTTCATATAAAGGCGCGGCTGATGTTTTGACGGGAAATATTTCGTCGGCGTTTATCACGAACGCGCTAAAGCAGATCTACCAGTATTTCCTGCTTCCGCAACTGTGGCGGGCAACCGGAGTGTTCCATAATCAGTTTGCCCTCTTCACGTTCGGATTGTCCCTGGTGCTCAACCTCGGTATGACGATTTATCTGGCGGTGAAACTCCCTCAAAAAAGCGCGCTGCGATATATTCTCATCGCGGTTGTGACGATTCTCACGCCATTGCTTGTCAACGGTGCATATCTCATAAATGCGAAAAGTGTCCATGTTTGCATGCAATATGCGCTGGTCACTCCGCTGATTGAGACGATTGTACTGCTCGAATGCATCCGGCAAACGGAGATGAACACGGGTAAGCAATTGCGCAAGCAGGGCAGATTGGCGCTGAGTTATCTGGTGGCAATCGCCTTTCTATTGCTCGGGCTAAACTGGTTTGGGTACAGCAATCATGCATACGCGGTTATGCAACTCCAGTTTGACAGCCATTATGCCTTGGCTAATCGCATGGTGGATCGCATTGAACAAACAGAAGGCTTTACCGCAGACACCCCGGTCTATTTCTCCGGTGTGTCGGCAAGCGGAAACTATCAGGGAGTACGCGATGATGAAATTGCCTACTTTGCAAACACGGTTGCTTTCGGCTATGGCAAGGATTACGCCTATTTCCTGAATGACGAATACACGAAGAAGTTTTTGGCAAATTATCTGGGCGTGTATTACCCGAATGGAGATTCCACATCGCTGGAAGAGGCGAAGTACAACAGCGAGATCATGCAGATGCCCTGCTTCCCGGAAAAAGATAGCGTGAAGCAGATCAACGGAATCATCGTTGTGAAACTAGGAAATTAAAACAGACCCCGCAAGGATGCGAACAATCAGAAGGAGAAATTCATGGTTCGAACCCGGTTTGCCCCGTCGCCGACGGGCTATATGCACCTCGGTAACCTGCGCAGCGCGCTGTATACCTACCTCTATGCCAAAAAACACAATGGCAAGTTCATCCTGCGCATCGAGGATACCGACCAGAGCCGCTATGTCGAGGGCGCGGTGGAGGTCATCTACAACACCCTCAAGGACATCGGTATGGATTGGGACGAAGGCCCCGATGTCGGCGGCGGCTACGGCCCCTATGTGCAGAGCGAGCGGAAAAATCTATATCTGCCGTATGCCGAGCAGCTGGTGAAAGCGGGCAAGGCATACTATTGCTTCTGCACCAATGAGGAGCTGGACGCACGCAGGGAGGAATCCTCGCAAAAGGGCGAAGTCTGGAAATATGACAAGCATTGCCTCCACCTTTCGCCGGAAGAGGTGCAAAAGCGCATCGCCGCAGGCGAGCCGCATGTTATCCGCCAGAATGTTCCGCTCACGGGTGAAGCTTCGTTTGACGACGTGATCTACGGGCATATCTCGGTGGATTGCGCGGAGCTGGACGACATGGTGCTCATCAAGGCGGACGGCATGCCAACCTATAACTTTGCCAACGTGATAGACGACCACACGATGGCGATTACGCATGTCATGCGCGGCAACGAATATCTCGCGAGTACGCCCAAATATAACCTGCTCTATGACGCGTTCGGCTGGGAGAAGCCGACCTATATCCACATGACGCCCATCATGCGGGATGCGAGCCACAAGCTCAGCAAACGGGACGGAGACGCCTATTACGAAGATTATCTCAAGAAGGGCTACCTCAAGGAAGCGATCATCAACTATGTCGCTTTGCTTGGTTGGAACCCCGGCGATGAGCGGGAGTTTTTCACGCTCGATGAGCTCAAGGAAGCGTTCGACGTGGACGGCATGTCCAAATCCCCCGCGATTTTCGACGTGAACAAGCTGACTTGGATGAACGCGGAGTATGTGCGCCATCTTACGCCGGAGGCGTTCACGCAACACGCTTTGCCGTATTACAAGCAGGCGGGCGTGGAGCAGATGGACAAGGATATCCTCTGCCGCATTTTGCAGCCGC
>JAEWYV010000176.1 GCA_023458615.1 Bacillota bacterium | reverse complement strand
GGAGAATTTCGACCGCCAGTACGGCAGGTCTCAAAAGCATGGTTACGAGATTGGCGGTGATGTGAATGGCTAAATCCAAAATGCGGTTGACCGGCCGCTTTTTCGTGATGATTCTTGTTGTCGTTGGCATCATTGCGCTGGTTGTACTCGTTGCGAATCTGATGAAGAAGACGGGCGAAATCGAGTTTGGCTCTCTGGGTGCCGATATGGAAGTAAACGCCGCGGTCATTCGCGACGAGAAAGTCATAATGTCAGAACCCTACGAAAAGATCACCTTTGATGTGGTTGAGGGGGAGACGGTTAACAACGATCAGGTCATTGCTCAGCTTTACAAGCGCGGCTATCAGGATGAGACCATGGTCTCCCTGCTTAACCTGCAAAAGCAGATCTATGAATATCAGATTCAGTTGCTTGGCGGACAAGTTCCGCCGGAGCTGGCGGATCTCAACAGCAGCATCGACGAGGTGGAAATGCAGATTCGCGCGGTATCCCGCGGGGAGAGCACGCTGGATATGCTTAATTTAGAGCAGTCACTCAAAGACTTGGATGCCCAGCGTGTCACACTGATGCAGAGCATCGTTACGCCGGATACGACGCTGACGCAACTCTATAACGACCTGAAGATTCAGCAAAATGTCATCTCCGGCTGGCGGCGGGATATCAAAAACACCTCCGGCACAGGCATTGTGAGCTTCTATTTTGATGGCTATGAGCAGGTGTTGAGCGTCAATAAACTCTCAACCATCAACTCCGCGCTGGTGAAAAATGTTGTCAACGGTGGCAACACGGCGAAGGTTTCCGAGTCGAGCAGCGAGGTGCCGCTCTATCGCATCATCAACAATACGCATTGGTTCATCGCGTTTGTGACGAGTTCCAGCGATCCCATGCGCCTTGCGGAGGGTGAGCAATACAGCGTGCTGTTTAAGGATTATTCCGATCAGCAGTATACCGCGACGGCCCGCGCCAGCACGGTTTCCGAAAAATCGGTGGTCAACATTCTGGAGTTCAATACGGATATTGGCAAGATGATCGGAACGCGTACGGTTGCCGCAACAATCAGCAAATCCGCGCAGGGTTTAGTGGTGCCGCTCAAGGCGATTGAGATTGTTTCCGGCATGCCGGGCATCAATATCACCTATGGCGATTCTGTGATTCGCGTTGAGGTGGATATCCTCGCGCAGGACACGAAGAAGGCGGTCATCCGCGCGCATAACAGTTCGGATAATCTCACCGCCGGAATGAAGTATTTAAAGCCGTGACGCAGATAGCCCAGAACATAGCTGCGGTGCGCGAGGAGATGGCGCGTGCCTGCGAACGCGCGCACCGTTCACCAGAGAGCGTGACGCTCGTTTGCGTGTCAAAATATCAAAGCACAGAGCGGATGCTGGAGGCAGTTGAGGCGGGGATTACCGTCTTTGGCGAAAATCACGCCCAAGAATTGACTGAAAAGAAAACTTTTTTTGAACAGCATGGCAGCCAGGTGCATTTTATTGGACAACTGCAAACGAATAAGATAAAATATGTCTGCGGTTTTGCCGACCTTGTGGAATCGGTAGACCGGCAAAGTCTGGCGAGCGCACTCAACCAAAAAGCGGAGGCGCGCGCAGTCGTTCAGGATATTTTGATCCAGGTCAACATCGGCGCGGAAGACCAAAAAGGCGGCGTTCCCGATGAGGACTTGGATTCTTTCGCGGAATCTATTAAACTTTGTCCGTTTCTGCGGTTGCGTGGGCTCATGTGTGTTCCGCCCGCTGTAGAGGCGGAGGCGGCTAGGGTGTACTTCAAACGGATGCACACCCACTTTCAACAACTTTCTGAACGGTTCGACCCTGATGTGTTCGATACACTCTCGATGGGGATGAGCCATGACTTTCCGGTTGCGATAGAAGAAGGCGCAACACAGGTTCGCGTCGGCAGCCGGATCTTCGGCGCACGGGACAAAAAATAAACACGAAGGTATGCCGCGGGCAAAAGTGCTGCGGCTGACGATTTTCGGAGGAAGACGGATGGCAAGCCTTTATACGAAGTTCCTTGATTTTATTGGAATTGAGGAGAGCGACGAGCAGGACGACGACCGCAGGGACGAAGGTTATTACCGGGATGAACCGAGCGATCGGCCTGCTGGCGGATTTGGCGCAGGTCGCGCCGCCGCCGCGCCGAGCCGCAGGAATGACCGGATGCAGAGTGCCTCCGGCGCAAATCTGCCGATCTCCGGCGGAATGAAGATGATCGTCTACCATCCCGTAAGTTACGAGGACACGCAGAGTATCATCGACAACCTCAAGAACCGTAAGCCTGTCATCGTCAATATGGAAGAGCTGGAGCTGGACACCGCCCAGCGTATTTTGGACTTCCTCTCCGGCGCGGTCTATGCGCTCAACGGCACGATGTGTAAGATTTCGCGCGGCATTTTTGTTGTTGCGCCCAATAACTACGATGTGGTTGGCAATGGTGAAGATGACTATGGCGATCTCGTGTAAGAGACGCTAAGCAAGCAAACAGAACAGGCATTGTTTGGCACATCAGACAGTTGGTGTGCCAATTTTTTCACAGACGGCAGGACGCGTCGGAAGGAGGATTCCATGCGCATTGACGACATCGTGAACAAGGTTTTTTCCCGTTCGTTCATGGGCTATGACATCGAACAGGTGGACGGCTTTTTGGACGAAATTATAGAGGCACTGGAACGCTATGAATCGGAGAAGCGCGAGATGCTCAATGCCATGGAGTATCTCATGAAGAAACTGGAGCACGGGCAGAGGATGCCGCTTGCGGACATGAAAAAGGCCATTGACTCTGGTCGCTCGAGTCAGAAAAAATCCACTGCAGAAGGCGACGAGAGTATTGCACCGGAGGAACCAAAGGCGGCGCGGTCAATAACTCGAGGCGCAGGCACGGCAAAACCGGTTCGCACCCAAAAGGTGAATCGTGTCAAAGCGGAGCCGGACGCAAAGGAACAGATCATTCAGGCGGCGAACGCTAGTCTCCCGCCGCTCACGCCGGAAGAGGCCGCTCTCCGCGCAAAAAGCGTGGCCGATGCGGCGGCAAACTGGCTGGATGAACTGCTCATCAACATCGCGGAGCATGAGAGCCTGGACTACGATAAGCCGCTGCAGGGTGCGGAGGTAAAACAAACCGAACCGCGCACGAATGAACAGACAGCGACAGCCACGGCAGCCAAGCCGGAAAGCAGCAAGGAAGAATGACAAAGAGAAAACCGGCGTTTCCCGTGATTTCAGCCGAAGAGCTGCGCGCGAGAAACATAGAACAACTGGATTTTATTTTGGTTTCAGGGGACGCTTATGTCGATCACCCGAGCTTTGGCGCGGCAATCATCTACCGATTGCTCGAGAGCCGGGGCTATACGGTTGGATTGATCTCACAGCCGGACTGGCACAGCGCGAAAGCATTCCAAACACTCGGAAAACCGAAGCTCGGCTTTCTTGTCACTTCCGGCAATCTGGATAGCATGGTGAATCACTATGCGGTTTCGGGGGCGCGGCGGGACACGGACGCCTATACCGAAAATGGTGTGGCGGGGAAGCGCCCCGATCATGCGACGATTGTATATGCCAACCGCTGCCGTGAGGCATATGCGGGGGTGCCGCTCATTCTCGG
>JAEWYV010000175.1 GCA_023458615.1 Bacillota bacterium | reverse complement strand
TTTCTCGCGGCATTGCTCTTTTCACGATTTGCGAAATTCCCATTCCTCAAGCTTATGGATCTCGTGATTCCGAGTTTGATTCTCGGACAGGCGATGGGCAGATGGGGCAACTTTATCAATCAGGAGGCGTTCGGCGCGCTGGTCACCAACCCCAACCTTCAGTTTTTCCCGCTTGCGGTGTATATCCAGTCCCTCGGCGAATGGCATCAGGCAACGTTTTTCTACGAGAGTTTTTGCAACAGCATTCTCCTTGTCATTATGCTGCTGCTGGGGCGAAGGGGCGTTAAAGACGGCACACTGCTAGCCACCTATTTCATCGGTTATGGCACCGCCCGCGCAATCATAGAAGGACTGCGCACGGACAGTCTCTATCTCTTCGGCGCGATTCGCGTCTCCCAACTGCTCTCCGCGCTGCTGGTGGTCGCTGGAATCGTGCTGCTCGTCCTCATCAAGACGGATCGCATCAAGACCAAGCCGTATGCAGGCAAATATTGCGTCATTCCGCCGGAGGATGCAGAGACAACTGAATAACAGTAGATCGCACGATCTCCGATGCGAGAAAAGAGAGCGGATTTCCGCTCTCTTGTGCTATCTCTCGATTGATTTGATACTAACACGACCCGAACTTATACTAGCTTCGCCTGCTCCAAATACCAAGTCTTCAGCACAGCCGACTGCGTCTTGCCGTCGGGGATGCTCCCACGTAGGATATCCTGCACCAGTTCGTTTAACGGGCAAACTTCCACATTTAAAAGCTCATCCTCATCCGGGTGCGCCGCGCTCTGCGTTAATCCCCGCGCGAGGAAGAGATGTATCTTCTCGTCCATCACCGCGACAGAGGGATAGAACACGCCGAGCGAAACCAGCTCCGCCGCCTCCAGCCCCGTTTCTTCGGAGAGCTCCCGCCGCGCGCAGACCTCGATGTCCTCTCCCGCGTCCAGCTTGCCCGCCGGAATTTCCAGCATCGTTTCAGCAAACGGATAGCGATATTGCCGCACGAGTATCACATTGCCGTCCGCGGTCAGCGGCACAACGGCAACCGCGCCGGGGTGGCGCAGAACCTCACGAATGGCGTGTTTCCCGTTTGGCAGCCGGACGGTGTCCTTAAATAGATGAACGATCTTCCCGCGGTAGATCTCCTCGGAGGAAATCGTCTCCTCGGTCAAATCCAGAGTGCTTTGTTCCATTTTTGTCTCCGTTTCCTGATTGCCCTTTCAATTTTCTGATCCGTTTTTCGAAGCAATTGTATCACAATCCGGTTTTTCTGAACATCGCACGTAAAAAATCCGCAAGTTCATCGTTGATTCCGATCCGAACGTTATACTATAATGAGAATAGTTCTAATTACGCAATATATCAGTATTTTTTAAGAGGATTGTGCACAATATGAAGATTGGTTATGCCTGCCTCTGCGTTGCCGTTGAGGGGACAAAAATCAGCAATTGCAACCTCAAATCCGCCTCGCCGGAGCGGCTGCTTTCGCTCGTAAACACCAATCTTGCCGCGCTTGAACGCATGATCGACTATAACTTTACCAACGGCATATCGCTCTACCGCATCAGCTCGGATATCATCCCCTTTGGCTCCAGCATTGCCGCAGATCTCCCGTGGGACGAGCGCTATCACTCAGATTTATCGCGCATTGCGGACAAGATTCAAACAAGCAATATGCGCGTCTCCATGCATCCGGGTCAATATACCGTGCTCAACTCGCCGGATAGCGGCGTTGTGCAGCGGGCAATCGACGACCTGAGCTATCACGCGCGCTTTCTCGACGCGCTGCAACTCGACTCTACCCATAAAATCATCCTGCATGTCGGCGGCAAATATGGCGATACTGCAAGCGCAATTGCGCGTTTTGCCTCTGTTTATCGCGATCTTGATCCAGCCATCACCCGCAGATTGATTCTCGAAAACGACGGCTCCATCTATACCATATCCGAGGTGCTCGACCTATGTTACACCATTGGCGCACCGGCGATTTATGACAATCTACACAACGCAATCAACCCTGCGGACGCGACGAAAACCGACGATTATTGGATTTCCCTCTGTAAACAGACATGGAAGCCGGGCGATGGCGCGCAGAAGACGCACTATTCCCAGCAGGGGCAAAACAAGGTACGCGGCGCGCACTCCGAGACCATCGCAATCGACTTGTTTTTGGACTATTGTCACGGTCTGACGGATGAAAAACCGGATATCATGTTGGAAGTAAAAGACAAGAACCGTTCTGCGGTCAAGTGCCAGCTCTGCCTTGGAACCCCAAATCAGAGACTGCTCGAAACCGAATGGGGACGATATAAATATAGCGTTCTGGAGCGCTCTCCGGTGGACTATCAAGCCATCCGCGAGCTGCTCAAGGATAAGGCCGCAAACCACTCTCAACTGTTTTACGAGACAGTTGAACGGGCGATGCAGTTGCCGGAGCACAAGGGCCGCGCCCTCAACGCGCTGGAGCATGTTTGGGGATATTTTTCCGATTTGGCAACTCCGGCTGAAGCAAAACAGTATG
>JAEWYV010000174.1 GCA_023458615.1 Bacillota bacterium | reverse complement strand
GCGTTGCCGTAAGGGGATGGGCGGGGTATAATGAGAGCAATGGCGAAGGATGATTTGCCGGAGATGACAACAGAAACGGAGTACGACACATGCCGGTTCCGCAGGTACAATCGATTCGCTTTGACCTGGGTTCGCTCGCGATCAGCCGCACCGAAGTGCTGATGGACCCGTCGCTGGAAGGCGCGCGCGAGGGCGTTCTCGCCATGCTGTGCCTCGGCGAAGCGGAGATTGCTGACGGCGGCGCGGTTGTGCGCATGCGCCATAACGCTGCGTTTGCGCCGGAGCGTTATATGCTCAGCGTTGGCGCGGGCGGCGTTTCCATTGAGGCGGGCGGCGCGGAGGCGGCGGTGCACGCCGCGGCGACCATTGCGCAACTGATCGCGGAGCATGGCGGCGTGCTGCCGTTTTGCCTCGTAGAGGACGAGCCGCGCTTTGGCTGGCGCGGGTTATTGATCGACGTTTGCAGACACTTTTTTCCGATGACTACGCTCTATCGGCTCGTTGACCTGATGGCGTACTACAAATATAACCGCCTGCACCTGCATTTGAGCGAGGATCAGGGGTTTCGGTTCGAGAGTGAGCGCTTCCCGCGCCTCAACAGCGTCGGTTCCTGGCGCGCGAGCACGCAGGAAAAGCACAACGGCAAAACGGAGCAGGACGGCATTCGCCACGGCGGGTATTATACGAAAGAGGAGCTTTGCGCGCTGGTTGCCTACGCAAAGGCGCGCGGGATCGAGATCGTCCCCGAACTCGACATGCCCGGCCACGCGCTCGCGATTCTGGCGGCCTATCCCGCGCTGTCGTGCTTCCATGAGCCGGTCGAGGTGGCGACGCGCTTTGGCGTGACGGATTTTTCCAAGACGCTGTTTTGCGCGGGGAGCGAGGAGACCTATACGTTTCTATTTTCCCTGCTGGATGAGCTGATGGAGATTTTCCCGTTCCCGTTTCTGCACATCGGCGGGGACGAGGCGGTGAAGGACGACTGGAAGCGCTGCGACACGTGCCAGTCCCTCCGCCGTGCACAGGGACTGAAGAACGAGCGCGAGCTACAGGGATATTTTCTCAACCGCGTGATTGCGCATCTGGAGCAGCGGGGGCGGCGCGCCATCGTCTGGAACTACGGACTCTGCCAAGCGCTGACGACAAGCGCGGTTGCGCAGTATTGGACGCCGTTCTTCATCGAGGGGCGCGGGCGCACGGCGCGGCATATCCGCGCGGGCGGGCAGGCGATCATGAGCGCGTATTTTCACACCTACGACGATCTGCCGTATGCGACCGTTCCGCTCAAGGCGGCGTATGAATACGAACCCGTGTTTGACAACCTCACCAGAGAGCAGGAAGAGAATGTGCTGGGCGTAGAGGCGGCGCTCTGGACGGAGTGGATCGACACGGAGGACAAGCTGTTTTTCAACCTGCTCCCGCGGCTGGCGGCGACGGCGGAGGCGGGCTGGGTGAAGCGGAAGGAGCCGTATCGCGCGTTTCTCAAGCGGCTGCCGCCGCACTATGCGCTCTATGAACGGCTGGGGCTGACCTATGCCAAGCATGCCGAGCAGCCGCTACCACTTTGGAAACGGATTGCGGGAACGATCACTTTTTTATCAAAAGAAACACACGCGGAGCTCAACGCGCAAAGGCGCGAAGCGCAACGCGATGGAAGCCCCGAATAATTAAAAGACGACAATATATGCGAGAAGAAAATTCGATCAGAAAAGAACTACGAGGTGAAACAATATGAACGAAACGCTGAATAATCTCAAAACCAGACGCAGCATACGCGCCTACAAACCCGAACAGGTGGACAAAGATTTGGTAGAGCAGGTGTTGGAAGCGGGCATCTATGCCCCGACCGGCGGCGGACGGCAAACGCCCTTCATCGTCGCGGTGCAGGATCCCGAGACGGTGCAGCAGCTCTCCCGCATGAACGCGGCGGTCAACGGCGCAAAGAACGACCCGTTCTATGGCGCGCCGACGGTGCTGGTCGTGCTCGCGGATCGCGCGCGCGGAACCTATCTGCTCGACGGCGCATCCGTGATGACCACGCTGCTCAACGCCGCACATGCGCTCGGCCTCGGCTCCTGCTGGATTCACCGCGCGAAGGAGGAGTTTGAGAGCGACGAGGGCAAGGCGTTGCTCGAAAAATGGGGCATCGAGGGCGATGTGGAGGGCATTGGACACGTCATTCTCGGCTATCCCGATGGCGATGCGCCCGAACCCGCGCCGCGAAAGGCGAACTATATCGTCCGGGATTATTAAGACGCACACAAAGATCACGATCCGAATATAAAATACGCAACTAGTAAGACCTGCGCCAAGACCCCAATCTGAATACATATAAGGAGCCTTGCATGAAGATTCTCGTCTGCAACGTTGGCAGCACCTCGCTCAAATATCGCCTGTTTGACCTCGGCAGTGAGGAGAAAACCCTCTCGGAAGGAAAGATGGAGCGCGTCGGCACCCAGTCCGGCGCATGGACGCATCAGGACGCGGGCGGCGCGGCTGAGAAACAAACCCTGCCCCTGCCGGACTACGCAACCGGCATCCGGCTCATGC
>JAEWYV010000173.1 GCA_023458615.1 Bacillota bacterium | reverse complement strand
ATAGACAGGAGGATGCAAAATGCCGCTATCCATGGCAAAACCGGGGGAGACAAACTACATCGTGAAGATCACAGGCAAAGACGAGGTGCGCCAGCATCTGGCGGAGCTTGGCTTTGTGGTAGGCGAGCGCGTTACCGTGGTCAGCGCGATCAATGGCAACATGATTTTGCAGGTGAAGGATTGCCGCATCGCATTGGGCGGAGAGATGGCAAACCGAATCCTGATTTAAAAACGGATGAAGGGTCAAAAGGGGACAGATTATGAAAACATTGCGGGATATTCCAATCGGGCAGACCGCTACGGTGGTAAAGCTCCACGGCGAAGGGGCGCTCAAGCGCAGAATTATGGATATGGGACTCACCAAGGGCGTTGAGGTCTATGTGCGAAAGGTTGCGCCCCTGGGCGATCCACTGGAGGTCACCGTACGCGGCTATGAGCTCTCCGTTCGCAAAGGCGACGCGGCGAGCATCGAGGTGGAGTAAGCGAAAAAAACGAATGGCGGCAGATGCCGCATATTTTTGGCACAAGAGTTAGACGGTATTAACGATTGAATTGGAAAGAGGCGAAGGAGGCTTATATGGGGATTAAGATTGCGCTTGCCGGCAACCCGAACAGCGGCAAAACAACGATGTTTAACGAGCTGACAGGCAGCGCGCAATATGTTGGCAACTGGCCGGGTGTTACGGTTGAGAAAAAAGAGGGCAAGCTAAAGGGGAATTCCGATGTCATCATTCAGGATTTGCCGGGTATTTATTCGCTCTCACCCTACACGCTTGAGGAGGTCGTCGCGCGAAATTATCTCGTCACGCAAAAGCCGGATGCCATCATCAATATTGTGGACGGCAGCAATATCGAACGCAATCTGTATCTGACCACGCAGCTGCTGGAACTTGGAATTCCGACCGTCATTGCGCTAAACATGATCGACATCGTCCGCAAAAACGGAGATGTCATCGATCTTGTCAAACTCGGCGCGGCGCTGGGCTGCGCAGTGGTCGAAACCTCGGCGCTCAAGGGCATCGGCGCAACGGAAGCCGCCGAAAAGGCGATTTCCGCCGCAAAGACGCATACTCTCGGGGAACGCCCGCATGTGTTCTCCGGCAGTGTGGAGCACGCGCTGGCACACATTGAGGAGTCGATTGAGCATATGGTCGATTCGTCTCTGCTGCGCTGGTATGCGGTCAAGCTTTTTGAGCGGGACGAAAAGGTGCTCGAAGAGCTCAAGCTGGACGCAGTCACGAAGGCACATATTGCGGCGCATATCGCGGACTGCGAGAAGGAACTCGACGACGACTCGGAGAGCATCGTCACCAATCAGCGTTATGCCTATATCAGCCGCGTTGTGGATTCCAGCGTGAAGAAGAAGCACGAGGGAACCAAGCTTACCACGAGCGACAAAATCGATCGCGTGGTGACCAACCGCTGGCTCGCGCTCCCGATCTTTGCCGTTGTCATGTTCCTCGTTTACTACATCGCGGTGACCACGATCGGCTCGATCGCGACCGATTTTACGAATGATACCCTCTTTGGCGAGTGGATCATGGGCGGGCTTGGCGGCTGGCTTGCGGGGCTAAATGTTGCGCCGTGGCTTATCGGCCTCATCGTAGACGGCATCGTCGGCGGCGTTGGCGCGGTGATCGGCTTTGTGCCGCAGATGCTGGTGCTCTTCTTCCTGCTCGCAATTCTGGAGGATGTTGGCTATATGGCGCGCGTTGCGTTCATCATGGATCGCATCTTCCGCAAATTTGGCCTCTCAGGCAAGTCGTTTATCCCGATGCTGATCAGCAGCGGGTGCGGCGTGCCTGGTATCATGGCGAGCCGAACGATTGAGAATCAGCGTGATCGGCGCATGACCATCATGACCACGACGTTTATCCCCTGCGGCGCGAAGATGCCGATTATCGCGTTGTTTGCGGGGGCCATCTTCGGCGGCGCTTGGTGGGTTGCCCCCGTGGCATACTTCATCGGCGTTGCGGCGGTCATCTTCAGCGGCATTATGCTCAAGAAGACAAAGGCATTTGCGGGAGATCCCGCGCCGTTTGTCATGGAACTGCCGAGCTATCATTCCCCGTCCATGCGAAACGTACTCAGGAGCACCTGGGATCGCGGCTGGAGTTTCATCAAGCGTGCAGGCACCGTGATTCTGATTTCCTCGATCATACTCTGGTTCCTGCAGGCATTTGGTGTGACGGGCGGCGCGTTTGGCATGGTAGAGAACAACGACGACAGTATCTTGGCGGTTATCGGTAACTTCATTGCGCCGGTCTTTGCGCCGCTCGGATTTGGTGGCTGGAAGCAGGCGGTTGCAACTATCACTGGCCTGATTGCGAAGGAAAACGTGGTGAGCACATTTGGCGTACTGTATGGATTTGCCGAGGTTGCTGAAAATGGCATGGAGATTTGGAGCAATCTTGCGCTGGATTTCACCGCGCTCTCCGCGTTTAGCTTCATGCTCTTTAACCTGCTCTGCGCGCCGTGCTTTGCCGCGATGGGCGCGATTAAAACCGAGATGAACAGCGCAAAATGGACCTGGGGCGCAATCGGCTATATGACCGTGTTTGCCTATACGATTTCGCTGATCGTATTCCAGCTCGGTAGTTGGATTGGCAGCGGTGTTTTTACCGCAGGCACCGGCGTTGCGCTCGCGTTGCTGGCAACGTTGCTCTATCTGCTGCTGCGAAAAAATCCCAATGAAAAGCGTGAGAAGGCAGAATAAAAAAAGCGAGAGCGAATAAACAAAAGCCAAAGTTTTTTGTACGAACAACGATGAATCCGCTGAAAGGAGCGAATAGTTATGATGAACTGGATATCTGCCAATGGACCTACCATTATTGTGGGGGCAATCGTCGCCGTAATCGTTGCGGCGGTAATCGTCAAGATGATTCGAGATAAGAAAAACAACAAGAGTGCCTGTGGCTGCTCCTGCAGCGGCTGCCCCGGCGCAAGCTATTGCCATAAAGGGTAAGGACAATCATAGACAAGAGGTAAAAAAAGAGGGGGCGATTGACTCGCTCCCTCTTTTATATGATTGAGAGGAGGATCGCTTTATGATTTGTTTCCAGCAGTGCTCTCCAACAAACCAAAACG
>JAEWYV010000172.1 GCA_023458615.1 Bacillota bacterium | reverse complement strand
GCGCATACCCGCGCGGACTATCTGCGCTCCCAGCGCAACTCGATCAGCAAATCCATCGGCGCGCTGATGGCAAAGGGACAAAAGGACGAGGCCGAGGCCGCCAAACAGCAGGTAAACGACATGGCGGACGAGATGGCGCGCCTTGCCGTGCGCGAGGACGAGCTCTCCGCCGAGATCAAGAAGCGCATGCTGGTGATACCGAATATCATCGACAGCAGCGTGCCGATCGGCAAGGATGACTCGGAGAATGTGGAGATAGAGCGCTTTGGCGAACCCGTTGTTCCGGCGTTTGAGATTCCCTATCATGTGGAGATCATGGAAAAATTCAATGGCATCGATCTCGACGCCGCGCGCAAGGTCAGCGGCAATGGTTTCTACTATCTTTGCGGCGATATCGCCCTGCTTCAGTCCGCCATTTTAGCCTATGCGAGGGATTTCATGGTGGATCGCGGCTTTACTTACTACATCCCGCCGTTCATGATTCGCAGTGGCGTGGTCACGGGCGTGATGAGCTTTAGCGAGATGGAAGGCATGATGTATAAAATCGAGGGAGAAGATCTCTACCTCATCGGCACCAGCGAACACTCCATGATCGGCAAGTTCATCGACACGTTCTTAGAGGAGAGCGAGCTGCCGCAGCGGCTGACGAGCTATTCCCCCTGCTTTAGAAAGGAAGTCGGCGCGCATGGCATAGAGGAGCGCGGCGTTTATCGCATCCATCAGTTTGAGAAGCAAGAGATGATCGTGGTCTGCAAGCCCGAGGAGAGCATGCAGTGGTTTCACACGCTGCTCCAAAACACGATTGATTTCTTCCGCACGCTGGATATCCCCGTGCGCTCGCTGGAGTGCTGTTCGGGCGATCTGGCCGACCTGAAGGTGAAGAGCATGGACGTGGAGGCATGGTCTCCGCGCCAGCAGAAGTATTTTGAGGTGGGCAGCTGTTCGAATCTTGGCGATGCGCAGGCGCGCCGCCTCGGCATCCGCGTGAAAAACAAGGAGACTGGTAATTATTTCCCGCATACGCTCAACAATACCGTCGTCGCCCCGCCGCGCATGCTGATCGCCTTCCTCGAAAATAATCTCCGCGCGGACGGCAGCATCGCCATCCCCGCCGCGCTGAGACCGTATTTTAGGAACAAGACGGAGATTCGGTAAAGGATTTAATATCTGCCGTTGCATAGTTAAATAAAAGATTAATAGAAACAAATTAGCGAAAAAGGAACCGTTTGCGCGGTTCCTTTTGTGTTGCGTGCTACTCAAAGCTTTGTTGGAATGCAGTTTTATTCTGCATGTTCACATTACGCAAGTAGGAGATGATAGATTGCATTTCCATTCGGTTATGGTTGCTCATACACTGCCAGCATCCTTTGAATGCGTCGTTTTATCTCCGCGCGGACATGTTCCGGGGAAAGGCACTCGCATTGATCACCAAGTCCAAGCAAAATATCGTAATAGTAATCTTTCTCAAGGAATGGATACCGAACGATATAGTGCTCATCGCCATCCGGCGAAATATCCTCTTCGTTGCAGTAGTCCAGCACCCGTTCCAGAACGGACTTGTGGATGCGGAGCGTGATAGGTGTTTGCTGCGCGTGGAACAGGTCGGAAATATCCAGTTCCAATTTTGAAGGCTTCCGTGGTATATACATCTCTTGCAGCGTGGTTAGATTTGCCATGCGGGATAGACGGAACAAACGAAAATCGTTTCTGTTGCGGCAAAACCCGTGCCAATACCATTGGGTGCCTTTTAGAACGAGCTGATACGGCTCGGCAATCCGCGCGGTTCTATTTCCACGACGATCCAGATAGTCAAACGAAAGCAGTCGCTTTTCCTGTATGGCGCATCGAATGGTTTCGAGGCGTGGCTGAACCGTTCGATTTCCCATCCATGGCGATAAATCAATATAGATTTGACTGGATTGCACTTCGATATCTTTTGCTTGTTCCGCGGGGATAAAACTCCTGACCTTCGCAATCGCATGCACCAGCTCGTCGCCTCGAATCAGATTGGACAGGCTACTTAGCCCCATCAGGATTGTGGAAAGGTCGGCGGTTGAAAACACCTTTTTGTCGAGCTTATATTGTTCCATAATTTCAAAGCCGCCACCTACGCCGGAAGTGGAGCGGACGGGAACCCCCGCCATATTGATTGCGTCGATATCGCGGTAGATGGTGCGGGGCGAAACCTCAAAGTGCGCCGCTAAGTCTTGCGCGCCGATGCGTTCTCTCTCCAGCAGGAGCAATATGATGCTGACAAGACGATCAACTTTCACCGGACAAGGTCCTCTTTCAAAGTTTTTCGTCTCCATCTTATATTGTTGCCATAAACATGTCAACAATTGAACGGTATGCTATACACAAGAAACAAACCGGCTACTGGGAGGAAATACGATGCAGAGAAAAGCACTGGTCATCATCGACATACAAAACGATATCACCAAGAACTACAAGGAGATCATTGGCAACATCAATCAGGCGATTGATTGGGCGGTTGCGCACGACATTCACGTAATTTACATCCGGCATGAGAATCTGTCCGACGGGACAAGAACGTTTAAGCCGAATACACGAGGGGCAGAATTGGTCACTGATATGAAAATCGTCTCCGATCATGTTTTCACGAAAAGCAAGGGGAACGCTTTAACCAGCGATGCGTTCGCCGCTTACGTCGGGGAACACGAAATTGGGGAGTTCTACATTGCAGGGGCAGACGCCGTTGCCTGCGTGAAGGCAACGTGCTACAACCTGCGCCAGGCGGACTATCGTGTTCATGTGCTTTCGGACTGTATTACCAGCTATGATAAACGCAAAATCGACGAAATGCTGCGCTATTATGAGAGCAAAGGGTGTGAAATTATAACACTTGCCAACCTGTGAAAAACGATTGCGCAAAAAAAAGGAACCGCTTGAGCGCAATGTCATTAAGTTAAGACAACGAATACAATAGACCAACAGCAAGAAAAGGCAGCGAGACTGAGAAAGAACAGTCCGTTGCCTTTTGTGCATAATAACGGGTATCACAAAAAGGCAGATTGCCATCTGCCAACAATGAAGGTATATTCATTGGGAGGTTAAGCTACGCGGTACAGAAAGCTGACAACCGACTTGGGCGTGACTTTTCGAGGGTCGCTGCGGCCGAGTCTAATGGGAAGTAGAAGTTTGTGTAGCAGAAGCTCAACATTGGGTGGAGATATATCAGAAGAGCAACGCAGGAAATACCGGCAAATGTGGATCGCCATGGTATAGTTGATTTGATAGACATACTTGGAATCCTTTTGCAGAATCACCATGTGGGTGGTGATGATCTCGCAGAAATTGTAAAGAACGAGCCGGGCAAAGATTTCTTGTTTGATATACTCCACCCTTTTTGAATGAAAGCAACTCAACCCAATTGCGTATTTCAATTCGCGAAAGGATGTCTCGATTCCCCAACGCATTGCGTAGAGCTTTTTGAGTTCGTCCGGCGGGAATTCGTCGCTCGGCAGATTAGTGATCACGCATTCATAGGTGTCGGCAGAGAGCGGGAAACGCACAACGCGTAAAGTGATCGGGTAGAACTCGTTTTGAACCAGATAATCAAACGTGCTGTTATTTGGGAGGAATTTATAAGTCTCTGAACAAGCTCGTGCATGTTTGGTTTGTTTGCGAGTCAGCGTCAAATGTACTTTCGTATCGAATTCCTCTACCTGCGGCAAAGAAAGGCTGGAAAGTATGCTTTTGCTGTGTCGATCTTTCACCCGAATCAAATAAAACATCCCTCGCTGCTCGACATGCGCAAAAATGTTGTAGGACTCGTAGCCGCGATCCGCCAGAAAGATCGTCTTGTGCCCGGAATCACATCTGTCGATCATATCCGTCATTGCGCGGCACTCATTATTCGTTCTTCCCGGCTGAATGATGGCATCCGTATACCGTCTTTCACACAAGTCATACATCGCATTCAGATGAAGCAGGTTATATCCCTTCGCGTCAGGAGCGGTTTGATAGTAGTTTTCTTGATCGGCTGGGTTTCGGGCAATGTTTAAAGAAGTGCCATCGCAAGCGAGCAAACGATACCCGCGATACGTTTTGCTAACTTCAAAGGCCTTGTTGAATTCACGAAACAAAAACTCTAATGCTTCCGGCAATATCTTTCCGCGCTGCTGATAGAACGCCGAAGCGGTCGCGGTATCCGTGCGAAACTGGAACATCTCCAGCAACTCTTTTTGCAGGCTTCCGCTCTCCATCGCGAGCAGACATTGAAGCATCGTTTCAAAGTCCAGCTTTCTCTTTCTCGTAAAATCGCTTTCTGGATTCTGTACAAACAACCATGCATTGGCTGACATCTCATGTATTCTTTCCAGCAAGACCTTTCTCACTTTCTCCGCAAAACTCACCGCTAAACCTCCTTGAAATATCTCTTTCAAGGGGCTTCGCCGCAAAATTTTTCCTTCTTGTCAACCTTTTTCTGTAAAATATCCCGATAAAAAAGAACCGGGTACGTTTTTCGTCGTACTCGGTTCTTATGTGTTGCTCGTCGTTAGCTTAACTTAATGACATTG
>JAEWYV010000171.1 GCA_023458615.1 Bacillota bacterium | reverse complement strand
CCCTCCATCCGCGCCGCATAGACCGCCGCCGCAGGCGAATAGGGCGAGAAGGAGTAGGTCGTGTGGATGTGGTTGTTCACCATGCGTGGGTCAACGGGCGGAAACTGCGCGATTTTGACCGCGCTCTCCAGCGCGCGCAACCGATCGGTTGCTTTTGGTGTATTAAGCGCTTTGAGTACGTCTAGCTCGATCATCGGAGCATCACCTGCCCGCCCGTCACCGGGATTGCCTGACCGGTCTCGAAGGTCTGCTCCACCGCGTAGAAGATCGCCTTTGCGACATCCGCGGGTAAACAACCGCGCTTGATGAGCGACTTGCTGAGGTAAAAATTCTTCACGTCCTCGATCGTCTTTGCGCCCGGCACCTTGCCCGTATTTAAATACTGCACGAACAATCCGCGTTCGGGGTCGCTCCATAGGGGGCCATCATAATAGTTGCCGGGGCAGATGGCATTCACCTTAATGTTGTAGGGCGCAAGTTCGAGCGCGAAGCTCTCCACAAGCCCGATGCCGCCAAACTTTCCACCCGCGTAGGCAAAGTTTTTGTTGCTGCCTTCAAGCCCGGACTTGCTGTTGATCTCGATGATATCGCCCATCCAACTCGGGTCTGCCGCAAATTGCGCCCGCATGATCCGCTGCGCGTATTTAACACAGGTGAAAAACGCGGTGTAGTTGATGCTCGTGACAAACTCGAAATCCTTCTTCTCCATCTCGTCGAGTGAGCCCGCCTTGAGCACACCCGCGTTGGAGACAAAAAGATCCAGCCCGCCGAAGGTTTCCACACACGCGGCAATTAAGCCTGCGACGCTCTCCTCGCTGGACACATCCGCCTTCACAGCAAGCGCGCGCGCGCCGAGCGATTCCGCTACGGTCTTTGCCAGCGGCTCATTAAGGTCGGCAATCACCACGCATGCGCCCTCGCGATACAGTTCCTCGGCAATGCCCTTGCCAAATCCCTGCGCGCTGCCCGTGACCACCGCGATTTTGCCGCCGAGGCGACCCGCAGTCTTCTTGCGACTGTGAATCTCTGTTGCGGCAATCTGTTCCCACTTTGTCATATCTATCATGCTTGTTTCATCTCCATATAGCCGAGGAGTTTGCTATACGCGTCCTCCCAGGCTTGCGTTCTGTGACTCTCATAGGTTTCGGTGACAAACGAAGCGCGGACAACCGCGCGCGCATCCTCTACCCCGCCGAGCTCGCCAAGCGCCACCGCCTGCATCAGCAGGTTACCGACGCATGCGCTCTCCACTGGGCCTGCGACGACAGTTCTGCCCGTAGCGTCCGCCGCAAGTTGGTTCATGAGCTTGTTCTTTGTGCCGCCGCCGACGATGTTCAGCCGATCAATACGGGTCCCGCTGAATGTCTCCAACGTCTCCAACGCAAAGCGATATTTCAGCGCAAGGCTGTCGTAGATGCAGCGGGCAACCTCGCCCACCGTCTCGGGAACGGGCTGATTGGTGCGCGCGCAGAAATCCTGAATCTTTCGCTGCATGTTGCCCGCGGCGTAAAAGCTTGTATTGTCAGTGTCGATGATGCTCCTAAGCCCCTTGCTCTGGCGGGCTTGTTCGTCTATCTCGTCATAGCTTAAGAATTTGCCCTGCTTCTGCCAGTCCCGGCGGCACTCCTGCACCAGCCAGAGGCCCATGATGTTTTTCAGCAGCCGGAAGGTACCCTGCACCGTGCCCTCGTTGGAGAAATTCGCGCGGAATACCGCGTCCGTCTTGACGGGTTTCTCCGTCTCCACCCCAAAGAGCGACCAGGTGCCGCTGGAGCAAAACGCGAAGCTTCCCTCGCCGGGAATCGCCGCAACGGCGGACGCCGTGTCATGCGACCCTACCGCCGCAAACGGAACGCGCGCGATGCCAAGCTCCTCCGCAACCGCAGGGCGAATGCTGCCGCGCAGCGTGCCCGCGAAATCCACCGATGTAAACAGGTCTGCTGGAATTTTGAGTGCGCGCATGGTCTCCTCATCCCAGCGGCGATTTTCTCCATCGTAGAGCATGCTTGTGGTTGCGATGCTATATTCCGTCTGCTGTTCGCCCGTGAAGAAATAACCATAAAGATCCGGCGAGAAGAGAAGCGTCTTTGCGCAGTTGAGCGCCGGGTCACACTCCTGCACGCGCGCATAGAGCTGATAGACCGTGTTAAACGGCATGCTCGCAATTCCCGTACGCGAAAAGAGCGTACTCTGCGGCACAACGCCATGCACGCGCGCCATGCCCTCCTCGGTGCCATTGCGATAGCACCGCGGGTTGCCTAAGAGCGCGCCGTTTTTATCGATCAGCCCGAAGTCTACACCCCAGGTGTCGATGCCGAAGCAGTCCACCTCTATTCCGTCGTGCTTGAGTTTGAGAAAGGACTCCTTCAGGTTTCGATAGAGCCCCAGCGCGTCCCAATAATACAGGCCGTTTTGCTCCACCATTGGATTATCAAAGCGATGCACCTCGTCTAGCGCGATGCGCGCGCCGTCAAAAGCGCCCAATACCGCGCGTCCGTTGGAGGCGCCAAGGTCAAACGCGAGCAGCCGGATAGGTTTCATGCGATCTTCTCCTTATGATGCAGTTCGCGCCGTCGGCTGCTTGACGCAAGACCGGCAGCGCGAACGCGTAACTTCTTATTTGATTAACAGGATTGGCG
>JAEWYV010000170.1 GCA_023458615.1 Bacillota bacterium | reverse complement strand
CATGCCACTGTATGTAGACGGCGCGCGACTTGGCAATGCCTTTGCCGCGGCAGGGGCGGATGTGTTTTTGCCTGAATTGGCGCGGTTGACGAGCGCGTTCTCCATCGGCGGCACAAAGATGGGCGCGTTGTTTGGAGAAGCGCTGGTGATCAATGATCCCGCGCTCAAGAAGGACTTTCGTTATCATATCAAGCAGCGTGGCGGTATGCTTGCAAAAGGGCGCTTGCTGGGGATTCAGTTTGAGACCCTGTTTGCGGATGGCTTATATGATGAGATCGGCAAGCATGCGGTGAAGCAGGCACAGCGGATTGCGCAGGGGGTTCAGGCAAAGGGCTATGCGCTTTTTGCGCAATCCCCGACGAATCAGGTTTTTCCGATTTTGCCCAAGGAGTTGCTGAATACCCTCACACGCGAGTTTGGCTGCGCCTATTGGCAAGGGTATGATGAGGAGAATGATGTGGTACGGTTCTGCACCTCCTGGGCAACGCCGCCAGAGTTGGTTGATGCACTGCTCGACAGTATCCCTGCAAAATAAAAAGGCCTCGCGGCCTCAAGACTTCCCATCGGTCATATGATCGGTGGGTTTTTTTATGTGGTTAAGCTTGCCGTGGCTTTGATGCGCTTTCCAAAGATGCGCCAACTCAGCAGCGCGAGAACCAGCAGTCCCACGCCGAGTTTGATGGCGATGCTGATGGGGCGGTAGTCCTCCCAATAGGTGCGCAGCACCGTGTCTGTTACCGAAAGCAGCAGAGAACCCGCCGCGAGGAGCAGGATGTTGCGTTTGGTGAACAAATCCCGCAGGCGCAGATTGGGAAACAGTAGCTTCAGTACTAGCGCAAGGAGGCCAAAGAGCAGGGCGGCGTTGAGCAGGACGCCGAGCAAAACCTGAAAGAGCGGGGTTAACACGGGCAGGAGTAACGAAAATAGCGCCAACAACACCTTGCCAATCGCCCAGAACGGGAGCAGCACAACGCCGCGCACAATAGAAGGCTGCGAGAGAAAGAGCCTTCGGAGTTTATCGCGAAGCCTCTCCTTTTGCGCAGGTTCGACAGAGGCTGCTTTTATGTCCGCGCGTTCATCCGCATCATCGGCAGCCATGACGACCTGCGCCTGCGGAGCCCCCTGAAAGAGTTCCTCGGGGGAATCGACAAGCGAACCAAGCGCGAGCGCAGTCGCCGCAACAATTCCGATGGCGGCGGTGGCGGCCTTTTTGCCAAGCTTTTTTATTCTCGCAGAAGTAATTGTTTGCATGGGTGAATTATACCTCCTATCGGCGGAAAAACGCAATTATAGCCAAACAGTGCATGGAGAATGTTCGGTGCAAAAAAAAGTATCCCGCCGAAAAACGACGGGATACTGATTTGTCGGTTTGTTGTGTCCGGCAAAAGAGATTATCTCTTGCTGAACTGGGGCGCTCTGCGGGCTGCGTGTAGACCGTACTTTTTGCGCTCCTTCATGCGCGGATCGCGCGTGAGGTAGCCGGCCTTCTTGAGGGCGGGACGCAGTGCGGGTTCCGCAACAAGCAGCGCGCGGGCGATGCCGTGACGGATTGCGCCAGCCTGACCCGTATAACCGCCGCCATATACGTTGACGAATACGTCAAACTTCGAAAGCGTGTCGGTGAGGGTGAGGGGGGCGCGGACGATCATTTTCAGCGTTTCCATGCCGAAATAGTTATCCAACTCGCGCTTGTTGATCGTGATGCTTCCGCTGCCGGGGAGCAAACGAACGCGGGCAATCGACTTTTTACGTCTGCCAGTGCCAAGATATTGGGTAATTGCCATGTTCCTGTCTCTCCTTTCGTTATTTCAGCTTCAGCGGTTGGGGCATCTGCGCGGCGTTCTTGTGCTCGGGGCCGGCATAAATGCGAACCTTGGTGAGCATCTTGTCGCCGAGCGGGCCTTTCGGCATCATGCGGCGAATCGCCTCGTAAACTGCAAACTCCGGCTTGGTGGCAAGCAGCGTGCGATAGTTGATCTCGCGGATGCCGCCCGGATAACCGGTGTGGTGAATGTACTTCTTCTGCTCCAGCTTTTTGCCGGTGAGACGAACCTTGCTCGCGTTCACGATGATTACGTGATCGCCGGTGTCGACGTGCGGGGTGTATATGGGCTTATGCTTCCCTCTGAGAATGGCTGCTACCTGGGAAGAAAGACGGCCAAGGACCATATCTTGTGCATCCACAACGTACCAGCTACGCTCGACGGTTTCGCCCTTTGCCATATAGGATTTCATGGCGAGTCCTCCATCATATCATTTCAATTCTGGTGTGTTCTTGAGCGTACATTGCCGGGGCTGTGGCAGTTGTTACCCAATGGCACATCGTTTAGTTTAACAAACGACCGGTGTGGTGTCAACCCCAAAATCCACGAAAGCGGCGCGTTTTTGAAAGCTTTTCCGCGCATGGAAGCGCAATTTTAGAGAATCTCCGTATAAACCCCAAAAACCTGCTCAGCCCAGCGCAAAAGCGAATAGGATTCCATCACGCGTGCCTGCGCTGCGGCAAGCATACGATCGCGCTGAGCGGGGTCTGAGACGGTAAAAACCTGCATGAGCTTGCCGCACAGTGCCGCTGCATCCTGCGGCGGGAAGAAGGCCTCCTGCGGCAGAGCAAGATCCTTTTGCGCGTCGATTGCGCTCGCCAGCACCGGCGTCTTGCAGTAGGTCGCCTCGATGAGCGCATAGCAAAATCCCTCCTGTCTGCTGGGGGAGAGAAACACATCCGCCATATGATAATACGAGGCGACATCCTCTCTCGGCGGCAAGAGCAAAATCCAATTCGGCAGAACGGAGACGTTGAGCTGTGCCAGGATGCGGGATTGTACCTCTTCCCGCCGGGAGGAGAGCACAATGGCGAGATAGACGGGGTCGGCGCTGGTGTCACGAATGCGGCGAATGGCATCTACGGCGATATCAACGCCTTTTATCTCGAAGTTATAGCCGAACATCAGCGCAAGTTTTGCATTTTCCGGCAGGGACAGCGCAGCCTGGACTTCCGGGTCATAGCGATCCAAGCGTTCAAAGGCAATGGCGTTTTCAGCAACGCGCACACGCTCACTTGGAACACCGTCCCGAACCAGATGCGCGGCAACGGACGCGCTGCAACAGACAAAACGGGAGACGGACGAGAACTGAAGCATGTGCGGCAGCCGCTTGAGCGGGGATTTGGGCAGCTCAATATGGTTATGCAGATGCAAAACAGTCTTGACCCTGTGCCCGCAGGTTTTTGCAGCCAACAGCGCAGCAAGCTTTTGCTTGTAGTGAATAAAGTGCTCATGTAAAACGGTGGCTCCGCTTTCGCGCAGAAGACTGCGAATCTGCCATGTGTAGGCAAAAAAACCGTCGCTCTGAATCAGAGTGACGTTCGGCTTTGCCCGCATCATCTCCTGCGTCCAGACAACATCGCCGGAGCGGCGGGGGAAGACATAGACCATGCCGTTGCCATTCTCCGCAAGCCGCGCTTCCAGCGCACGCAAAGACGCAACAAAGTTGCCCTCATACGGCGCGCCGTAGTCGGTCAGGTGGAGGACGGTGAATTGTTTGCTTCTATTGGACAAGGAAGCTCTCCTTCGGGATGAATTTAAAGCGTCTTTAATTGATCGAGCAACTCCTCAAACGGGCAGACAACGCGCTCGACGACGGGATGATGATAGAACACGCAGAAGCCTTCCGTGCCGTCAAACGGCGCGCTCGTCTCCGACCAGAGCAGGACGCGCTTGTTCTCGCAGGTCGCAAGCGCAATACCGAGTTCAACATGCGTGCCAAATCGACCGGGGAGGAGGAGGACGACCAACTCCGCTTCGGCAACACCACGAAACTCATTTGCCGCGACTTCGCGCTTGCGCTCTGGCGGTTCTTTGGAGACGTCGCCGTGCGTCGTCCAGTTATAGGTGCGCTCGTGTCCCGCTGCGGTGAGCGCGGCGGCGGCGAGATTGACCTTTTCGGCGTTGGGTACACCGCTAGCAACATAATACTTCATTGTGCGTTACGGTACCTCGCCCTCGTCTTCGTATTCATCTGCACCCGCCGGTTTGCTGCATGCGCCGGGAACCGCACCGTTGGCGAGATCCTCTGCGCGAAGGCCCGGGCCGGGATCGCCGATGAGCCAGTGCTTGCGGCAGAGGCCGATATATTTATCGCTCGCGCCGAGCACCACCTGCTCGCCAACCTTGGTGATGCCGCCCTTACCGTCGAGGCGGGCGTTGTTCGTCGCCTT
>JAEWYV010000169.1 GCA_023458615.1 Bacillota bacterium | reverse complement strand
CGTTTACTGCGTTTTTTCAAAACGCTCTGGAGGCGATTTCTGCCAGTGGATTCTGTCTCTTCTCCGCCCAGTCGTTTGTGCCCGCCGTCCTATTCAAGCTGGGGCCTCATCATCCCGTGACGCGTGCCGTAGGAAAGATTGCTACACATCTGGGCATGGGTGTGCGTCTGCTCCTATGGATGGCTCCTATCCTCCGGTTTAACTCCGTTTTCCTCTTTCCACATGCAGAGGCGCTTCGCCTCATCACTGGCCTGCCATTTTATACTGGATCGTTTCTAAAGCTTGGGGAACGCGGATATAACATGGAACGTCTCTATAACTATCGTGAGGGATTGACAAAGGCGGATGATTCCCTGCCGGATCGGTTGACAAAGACACCGCAGGATGAGAAGAATCCGAAGACCGTCGTTCGATTGGATAAAATGTTGCCGGTGTATTATCATATTCGCGGCTGGGACGAGAATGGTGCGCCGAGAAAGCGCACTCTGAAGCGACTGGGGATCAACTTATGAAGACGATACATTACTATGCGCCAATTCGCGCCATTGCAAAAAAAGAGCAGGAAGAGACCAACGTTGCTTCTGTAAAAGAAGTGCTTGAATATATCAAAAAATCCTACGGCAAAGATGCATATGCCGCCGCAAAAAGCGCACTCATCGTCGTCAACGGCGTAAGCATCAGTCTATCGCAGGGAATGAAAACGCCGCTTGAGGACGGGGATGAAATCGGTTTTCTCCCTGTCTGCGGCGGCGGCTAATAATCTTCTATCCCAAAAAGGCGATCCTATTCTGGATCGTCTTTTTATGTACTTGAAACAAATCTTGCTATGGCTCCGGCGTTGCCTCCGGGCTAGTACTCGTCTCCGGAATTGGCGTCGGTGTGGGAGTAAAGAGAACCCAGTCCTGTGTTTTGCACTGGCCCATATCGCTCTCCCCACGGGAAACGACCCTTCCATCCTCCATGACTCCAACCACATGTGTCGCGCTCGCCGAGATTGCGACAATATGGCTCCAGTCCGAAACATCAGGCAGATGCGCATAGGAAAACGCGCGTGTCGCCACCTTTCCGTCAGTATCCAGCGCAAATAGGCCGTTTGGTGTGCAGTCAATTGCCAGAATATTTGCGAGACTCGACACATCAAGCCCGTTGGAAACAACCGTGCCGTCCGCTTTAAGTCCGGCGCTGTTTGCTGTCGCCGCATCGAAATAAACCAAATCGTAATAGTCAGCTGTAACCAGTTCGTTGTGGGTAACGAGCGGCTGACCATTTTCCATCACGCCACAGAGCGCATAGTCCCCTATGCTGAGCTTTGCAACCTCATGCCATTTGAGCGTGTTCCATGTTTGGTAGCCGGTGTTTAGAATTTCGCCCGTTTTTGTGATGCCGACAGTATTATAGGCGCCTGCATAAACCGCCTTTATATTTGTCCACTTGCTCACATTGCATTGCCCGTAGGTGTTCATTCCGGTCGCTACCACCGTGCCATCCGCGCGCAAGCCTACCGAGTGGTAAGCCCCTGCCGCGACGGAAACGATATCGCTCCACTCGGCGGTATTGCATTGTCCCGATAGATTGGAGCCCGTGGCTAGCACAGTGCCGTCCTCTTTTCGCGCGATTGTGTGCTTGTAACCTGTCGCAATGATTCCCTGCGGCAGTGCATCCCGCTGTGCTTTCAGCGCCGCGCGTTGAGCCAGCTGTTCATCTGTTAAGCCAACCAGAAGTGAAACCAAATCTCCAGCGCCCTCATTTTCGGAGAGGGCTGCTGCCGCTTCTTTTGCATAACTCTCCGCGTCTTCGTAGCTTCCCAACGCGTAAAACAGGCGCATCGCCTCATCATAGTAACCATATTCCAGCCGTTCCTTCGCGTAGGCATAGCTCGACGCTTCGCTTCTCTCTGAAGCATCGAGATAGTCACCCAACGCATTAAAGGTTTCGCTTGCCTCCAAGAAATCCCCGTCCGCCTCATACATTTCAGCCAGCGTGTAACCTGCCCTATGCAGCGCTTCCGGCGCGCCAGGATAATCTCCCGCCGCCTGATACAGCGGGACGGCATCCGATAGTCTGCCCTCCTTCTCATAGGCTGTCCCGCAGACATACGCGTTCTTTTTTAGCAGTTCGGATCGAACGGAGTCGTCTTCTAAAGCTAAAATTTGCACCTGTGCCTTGGCATACTCTCCGCGATTGATCAAAACCTCCGCATATGCGCGGCGCAGCGAGCCAATATTCCGCGACGCTATCATTCCAAGAAGAACAAGCACAATCAACGCAACAGCCGAACCAATGAGCGCACGATAAATAAACCTACGGTCCCCTGCAGCAACGGAGGAGCCAATCGGTTCCCCCTGCTTTCGCCAGATCAACGTCGTGTTTTGATGCTGCTCTGTTTGACGAATCACTTCGTGTTTATTCTTTGGTTGTTCACTCATATTTCATGATTCTCATGCACGCTACTATTCCAGATTCGCAGGCATCATGCGATTGATATACGCGGAGCCAATCCCGTTCGTTTCCGAAAGAACGATGTAGATATCCTGTATATCACACCGGCGGATATAATCCCGAACACTGCCTCTTGCTTCCTCACGCGTATAGTATTCATCCCGAAAATCAACCATATAAACGTTATCATAGTATGGCAGGAAAAACGGCGCGATGCTATTGCCAAATGAATCACAAATCATCAGCATATTACGCCCCGTGTGATATCCGCCTTCCAGCAGGCGATAGGGCCCGTATGTTCCGCCGAGAAACACGAGATAATTGGTCTTCTCCTCGTCAATCACCGGTAGCTCATTTTTCTTATACGCATTGGATACCCGGAATGATTGCGCAGGCAGCAGCGGATAAAAAACCTCTATGGTATCGGTTAAGTCCTTTAGCTTTGCGTTTCTTGCGTGCAGATAGATTGAACCTAGATATCCGGAGATTGATTTTTCCGAATAATCGGAAATCGGAATCGTTTGGTAACCTTCTCCGGTTAACATTGCGTTCGCCGCGAGGTAGGCCCCCCGCGCTGTCCAATGGTGATCGGTCCGAAAATAGATATATCCCCCACCCAGAATCGATTTTTGCAGAATATCATAGGCCGAGTGCACCACAACGTTTTGATTTACCAGTGTTTGTAGCGCAGGTTCCACGGTGCTATTCCAGCCGCTCTCCGTGTCCAAATGAAGCGCCAGCTTGTTTGCCGTCTGTGCACGCGGCGCGATGAGCACATGCAGTTTGCCTCCGGCAGGCAATAGAGCAGCATAGGCATTCAGCGTGTCCGCCGTACGCTGTATCTCCTCTTTAGAATAGGTGAATAACGCGCTCTTTGTTCCGTCCTTATGGTCGAGCCAAACACTCGCGGAATCCCCAGCTATCCGCGTGCCATCTGCTGCGGCGCTTTCCTTGTCATTGCCATCTGTTTGTTCCTGTTCAACATTTGCAGCGGTGTTTGCCGTTTCATCCGCATCAGGCTGCGTGATGTCCTGAGCGGGCACAAATACCTCGTCCCCCTCCTCGCCCAGCAGATCGTCTACTGTCAGCGCGGAAAAAACATGTTTGAGCGCGGTTGCTCCATCTACCAGTTCGGAGCGCAGAAAAAACTGATCCGACAGAAACTGTTCAAAAGCCTCGTCAATGGTGCCCTCCTGTATTACTTTGAGTGACAGGGCTGGCATTCCCGTGAGCGTGCGGTTCTCGTCCTCGGATACGACGGGTTCACGGTTGGCAAAGAGAAGCATACACACGCCAAACGCGCCGCACAGAATCATCCACCAAAGCGTAACAAGAAATGTAGCCTTACGCCGCATGCTTTCTCTCCCTTCCTCGCATTAAAAACGAAAATATAAAAATGGCTGATAACTATTCGCAACCAGATTCATAATGCTCAGCACCACGCCAACGCTCAGCAGCAGCGTCGATACCAGCTGCGCCGTTCTCTGTAAACGAAGCCTGTGTTGCAATAGACGCTCAATGGCAGGCAGTATCGGCAGGCTCAGCACGGCTGCCATCAGCGGAAAAACCGTGTAGGTGCGAAGCGTGTAGAGTGTTGCGCTATCCATCAGTTTCACAAAAGCGACCGTTGAATCACCGTAGGAAAGCCCTAACATTGCCAACACTTGCCTTGCACATTCCTGTAGATCCGTTTGGTAAAACAATGCCCAGCCAAAGAGCACGGCAATCAGCGTCAACAAAATTCCAATAGCACGAGGTGTTTTTTTGACCGCGCGCTTCAAAACGCCGTGTTCCAGCGCAATGAGTACGCCATAGTAGAATCCCCAGAGTAGAAAATTCCAACTTGCCCCATGCCAAAATCCAGTGAGTGCCCAGACAAACAGCAGATTAAAGGTGGTTCTGTGTCTGCCCTTTCTGCTACCGCCCAGCGGAAAATAGACATATTCGCGAAAAAATTGCCCCAACGAAATATGCCATCTGCGCCAGAATTCAGAGACCGAACGAGCGATGTATGGATAGTTGAAGTTTTCCAAATAGCGAAAGCCCAGTATACGCCCAAGACCGATTGCCATGTCCGAATAGGCGGAAAAATCAAAATAAATCTGTAGCGCAAAAATCGCGCTCGTGAGCCACGCAGCGGCGACCGAAGCGCCAGCCTCGGGCAGTGTATTGAGCATTTCGCCAAGAATATTGGCTATCAGTACTTTCTTGCACAATCCAATCCCAAAGCGTCGCATGCCGCCGGAAAAGTCGTCCAGCGTGGTCTGCCGCTCCGTCAACTCAAATTCGATATCGGAATATTGCACAATCGGGCCTGCAATTAACTGCGGGAAGCAGGACACATAAAGTAAAAGAAGCGCATAGTTTTTCTGTACACGCACAGTGCCGCGATAGGCATCCACCGCATAGGTGAGCGCCTGAAAGGTAAAGAATGATATGCCGATCGGCAACCGCGGCGTATGCATAGCGCCCGCAGTACCAAAGATCGGCAATATCTGGTTTACGAGAAATGCGGCATATTTAAAATAGATCAGCGCGCCAAGCGAAAGCGCGATTGTGAGGATATAAAGTGCTTTTTTTGCCGATTTTGATTTTGCCACCGAGAACAGAAGCGTTCCACCATAGACGACAAACGTAACCCCCGCCATAACCAATACGAAGATCGGCTCACCCCATGCATAGAAAAAAAGTGAGCCGATCAGAAGCACCGCATTTCGCCACCAAATCTTACGGCAGACAAAATAGACCGCCAGCATCGCGGGTAAAAATAGCAACAGGAATGTCAAGCTTGAAAACACCATGTGGGTATTATATCATAAAAAATCATGGTTGATTTCCACGCGACCAATTTTGGATCGCGTCCTAATTTTGAAATATAAGGATGTTTAGCGCAATATGATACACAAAAGCAAGGCATTCAAGCGATGGATTCTCATGGGCGGTGTGGGCTTAACGGTCGCAATCGCAGCCGTCGTTGTTCTCATGATCCTCTCCTCGCGTGCAGACCGCATACCCTCTCTATCGTTTCAAGAATGCATCGCTTATTCGACAAAGGGGAATAAAGAGGCACGCATTTCGGTCGCCATCATTCGAAATGGAAAAACCTCGTTTGCATGTTACGGGGAAAATGGCGCTCGCCTGCCGGATGAACATGACCGGCCCTTCGAAATCGGTTCATTGACAAAAACCATGACAGCGGCATTGATTATGCAGGCGCAGGAGGAAAAGCTTCTGTCCGTAGATCATTCAATCGGCGATTATCTTGACATCCCGCATCAGAATAATTTGCCAACCATTAGACAATTGCTGACGCACTGCTCCGGCTATCGCGGATACTATATGGAGCGCCCGATGATAGATAATTTCTTTGCTGATCAAAACAGTTTCGTTGGTATCTCAGGTCAAATGGTGCTTTCTCGTCTTAACAAAGTCCGGCTAACCAAATCTTACTATCCCTTTTCTTACTCCAACTTTGGCTACGCAGTATTGGGGTTGGTTCTTGAGCAGGTATATCACCAAGATTACGCAACTTTGGTCAATCACTTTGTTCACGAGGATCTTGGTATGCCCGACACGCATGTCTCCAATGGTGCCACGGAACTGCTAAACGCATGGGACTGGATGCAGACCGACGCCTATCGCTCGGCTGGCGCGCTTATTTCGACCCCGCGTGATATGGCAGCGTATGCAGTCGCGCTACTCCGTGGGGACATGGTATGCTTGGCTGAGGCGATCCGTCCCATGGCCAATATTGAGGCAACAACCGAAAAAAACGCCATCTTAGGTATTCATATGGACTCCATCGGAGCGGCATGGATTTGGGACGATGTGCACGGTATTGTTTGGCATAACGGCGGTACAGGGCACTATAATAGCTATCTTGGGCTTGACCCGGAGCGAAACATTGCCGTTGTCGTT
>JAEWYV010000168.1 GCA_023458615.1 Bacillota bacterium | reverse complement strand
AAATTCCGCCTCAAAGGGAATCTCGCTCGTCTCAACGCGCGCCGCGTGCGCGGCACCGAGAGATTCAATCTGATCTATGATCTGCTGTACGTCAATCATGTTGGTTTCCCTTCTGCCAAATTACGAGTGTGCCAAACTCTTTCTCCAGTGCCTTTAGCGCTTTTCGTAGCGGCATGCCCTCGCCCGCCAGCAACGTCACGCAATTCTCATTCTCTATGTATCCGCTATAGGGAGAAACCCGCACCTCTGCGCCGACGCAGTCCACCAAGAATCGCCCGTCCGCAATATGGAGAAATCCCTTCATCCGGTAGGTGTCCTCCGCAAGCAGCGTAAGCATGCGAATCACCTGACTGCTCGTGCTCTCCGGCGCGATGATTAACTGCTCCTTTTGGAGCGTGAGATCGGGTCGATGATCTATTATCGCCGCGTGATCCATCGGCACGAGAGATTCCAGTTGTTCTTTCGTAATCTTGCCAAACGATGTCCGCACCCGCGGCGCGAGGCAGATGCCGTCCAGCATCCGCTCCACTGCAGCGCAGTCTTCCTCGCTGACCATGTCGCATTTGTTGATGAGCACGAGGTCGGCTACCGCGAGCTGCTTTTTGCAGGCGCGCGCGGTCTCCAGCACCTTTTGAAACCGCAGTGCATCCACAAGGCAGATCGCACTGCGATAACGCAGCGCGCCCGCCTGTTCATACTGCGAGAGGATTGTCCGTATTGCGCCGGGGTCGCTCAACCCGCTCGTCTCCACAAGGATGACATCCGGCGCGTCGGCAATCGCTTCACCTAGCGCCGTTTCGAATTGATCCAACCGGCAGACGCAGAAGATGGAGCCGTTGACAATCTCGGCAATATCCGCGTCATACTCACGCATCAGCGCGCCATCCAGCCCCACCTTGCCGAACTCGTTGATGATCAGGCGGATTCGCTTGCCCGCAAACAGCGGTAGCAGGGACTTAAGCAACGTGGTCTTTCCCGTGCCGAGAAATCCGGTGATGAGATAAAAATCCGTCACGCGCCCTCCTGTTCCGCCCGCCTTGGATAATACGGGCAGTCTCTGCCCCTGCATTCGCGGTTTTGCGGATAGTATCCGCAGATGAAATCCGCCTCTTCGCCCAACGCTAGCCCAAGCTCCTGCTTGCAGAATGCGTTTGCCGCGCTTAGCGCAAGAAATGTCACACGCTTGCAGCAGCGCGGGCCTTCCACCGTGGCAATCTCATCCAGTGCGCGCGCCGTCATCCGCTGCGTGAGCGCCCAGTTCTGCTCTGACTTCGGGTTGGTGTCGTACCAAATCGCAAGGAATATCCCCGTGCCAATGCCCGCCCCGCAGCAGCCGCAGTTACCGCAGAATCCGCCGGGTACCGTCTGCGCTCTTAGGAGCGCCGTGCGCAGATCCTTTTGCACCGTTTCAGCCCCGGTTCCCGCGTGTTTGTGCGCCGCCAGCAACAGCGCGGCAGGAACGATGAAATGATGCTCCGGGCAGTGCATCGGCAGCCCTTTTTGATGCATCAGCCGCCGGGCATACCACCCGGGCGCATGTGCGTCCATGCCGCTATAGAGTGCAACGGCGGCCTGGTAGAGCTCTTCCAGCATCATGCAAAATTACCGATTTGGCAATACGGCCTCAATCGCCGCCTGAAATTCTTCTCTGCTGGGAATGATGGAGGAGAATTTGAGCTCGCCGTTGATGTAGATGCTCGGCAGATTCTTTACTCCCATCTTCACGCAACGGGCGATGTTCTCCTTCTGCGTAAACTTGTATTCCACCAGATCGATGGCATCGCCAAAGTGCGCCTTTGCAACATCCGCCGCGCCCATCATGTAGGTGCAGGCCGCGCAGGTTGCGGAGTCCAGCGTGAAGACCTCAACCAACGGCTTTTTCAGGTTGGCATAGTCCGGCAGCTCCACCGCGATATCAAACGTTGCGGAGACGTAGTTTTCGGTCATCTTGCGCGTTTCTTCGCGCTGAAGCACCGCCTGTGCCGCGCCGATTGCGTTCTCTACCGGAACAGCATATGGCATATCGCAGCCCGGCGCAACGATAAAGTTGCGATCCGCCCCGACGCGATCCTGCATATCCACAACATACTTCATGTTATCCTGCTGCGTGCCGTGCAGCATCACGGAGGTCAGCGGAATATTGCCGCCGATGGCGATGTTGTAGCGATCCGTTACCTCTTTTGCGGCAACGATGTTCACGTTTTCGTCGATCGAGATGGAATCCGGCGCGGTTTTGCACATTACCTCAATGTTCCGCGTTGCGTCGCCGCAGACGAAGAACGAGGAAAACGCACCCTTCTCGCGGATATGCGAGAAAATTTCCGCAAACGGCTCATGCAAAAACTGGCTGAAGTGATTCACGGAGATCTGCGAAACCAGCGGATCAACCACGGCGATGACATCCATCCCCGCCTCGATATAATAGCTGCTCATGCGCTTGCCGCACTCGGTGCAGTAGGCGAGCAGTTCCTTAACGTAATCTTCGTCGTCATACATATCCATGAAGATATCATTGCCACGCAGATGGCTCGCCAGCGTAAACGGCCCGCAGATGAGTCCGTAGAGCGCGGTCGTTTCGTCAACCGCGGCCTTCATGCGGCGCATGGCGGAGAGCACCATCGGCAGCCGGCCATCGGTTTCATCCGGCAGGGTGCAATAGCACGGCACGGTCATGGTGGATTCCAGCGGATGCGTCTTGATGGAAGGCGGGCCGTAATCCGCCCAGAGCAATTCACAGCCGAGCACCTCGGCCTCCAACTGCAAATCGAACACAACCGGCTGCCCGTCGGGCTTATAGAGTTTGTTCACCTCCAGTAGCGCATTCACGAGGGTATCCTCATTTGTGAGCATCTCGGTCGCGTTCGCGCCAATGAGTTTACCCGCGTGTACGCCGGCAAAGGGAACCCAGGGCGCGCGCGACGTTTTCTCATGACGGAGTGTGGCAAACAGTATATCTTTCGGTTGATTCATAATAGCGCTCCTTACAATTTGTTGTCCCCATTATATCCACCCCGGCGCGGTAAATAATTGTAATATTATGTCTTCGATTGTAAATCGGTGCAAGCTTTTCAAACACGGTAAAGTTTTACCATAAATCGCATCAGAATACTATTCGATTCGAGTTGGCGCTTGCTATAATGCAAATGTAAATAAGAAGCATATGCTTCTGAAAAAGAAAAATACGACGGAGGGACCCTATGGCGATTTTAGACGAGATCTCCTTGCAGTTGCAGGAAGGGAAAGCAAAGGTTGTCAAGCAGCTGGTAGCAACGGCAATTGAAGAGGGATTGAGCGCACAGGATATTCTGGAGAACGGTCTGCTGCGCGGCATGGGCATCATCGGCGAAAAGTTTAAGAACAACGAAGTATTCGTGCCGGAAGTTCTGGTTGCCGCCCGCGCCATGAACATGGG